>NZ_JBFTLQ010000002.1:0-204777 GCF_056396525.1 Cupriavidus sp. 05T41 | reverse complement strand
GCGCGTGGCCTGCGAGGTACGCGTGGTCAACCACGAGGCCGGGCCGATCGACGCGCAGCGCCTGCCGGTGGAGTCGGTGCAGGCGCGCGTGGAGGTCAGCGAGGCCGCGCAGATCGTGCGCGACCTGCGCGTGGCGCTGCCGGGCCGCGGCGAGATCCGCGGCAGCGGCGCGCTGCGCGACGGCCGCGGCGGCTTCGACCTGGATGTGCGCGACCTGGACCCGAAGGCCTTGCACGGCAGCCTGCACCGCGTGCGGCTGTCGGGGCCCGTGATCCTGCGGCTCGAGCCGGGCCGGCAGAGCGTGGCGGTGGACCTGTCCGGCGGCGGGCTCAAGCTGTTCGCCGATGCGCACCTGGATGCGGATGCGGTGACGCTGACCGCGCTGCGCGCGGGCATCGGCACCGGCTCGCTCAATGCCGAAGGCAAGCTCTCGCTCAAGGACGGCCAGCCGTTCAGCTTCAAGGGCAAGCTCGCCAATTTCGACCCTGCGCGGCTGGCCGAAGTGGCGCCCGGGAGCATCAATGCCGATTTCACCACCAGCGGTACGCTCGCGCCCGAGCGGCGCATATCGATCGAATTCGCGGTGCGCGACAGTGTCTATGCCGGCCTGCCGATGCGCGGCGAGGGCAAGCTGCGGCTGGCCGGCGAACGCCTGCTGCCGAGCCAGGCCACGCTCGACATGGCCGGCAACCAGGCGCAGCTCAGCGGCAGCTTCGGCGCGCGTGGCGACCGCCTCAGGCTGCATGTGGATGCGCCCCAGCTCGACCGGCTCAAGTTCGGCGTGGCCGGCGTGCTCAAGCTCGACGCCGACATCACCGGCACGCTGGCCAGGCCCGAGGTGGTGGGCAGCTACAACGCCCAGTCGCTGGTGGTGGGCCCGCACCATGTGGCCAGCGCCAGCGGCACCGCGGAGTTGCGCGGCGGCCTGAACGGCACGCTGGCGCTGCAGCTCAATGTGCGTGACTACCGCGGGCCGGCCGCCTCGCTGCGCACGCTGGACGCCACGCTCAGCGGCACGCAGGCCAGCCACACCTTCGACCTGAAGGCGGCCGGCGCGATGCACGACCGGCCGCTGCAGCTGACCCTGGCCGGCCAGGGCGCCTGGCAGGGCCAGCAGGGCTGGAGCGGCACGATCCGCACGCTGGACGAGCGCGGCACCGTCAACGTCCGGCTGGTGGCGCCCACGCAGCTGCAGGTGGCGGACCAGCGCGTCAAGCTGGGCGCGGCCGGCTTGCAGTTCGAGCAGGCGCGCGTGAACGTGGACAGCTTCGAGTTCGACCACGGGCGCATCCGCACCCAGGGCAAGCTCGACGGGCTTCAGGTGGCCAACCTGCTGCGCCTGGCCGAAGCCCTCACCGGCGAGGCGCCGCCGGTGCGCTCGGACCTGGTGCTCGACGGCAGCTGGAACATCACGCTGGCGGAGACCGTGGCCGGCTTTGCCGAACTGCGCCGGCGCAGCGGCGACGTCTCGGTGAGCGCGGGCCGCGGCATCACGACGCTGGGGCTTGGCGAGAGCGCGCTGCGTGCCGACTTGTCCGGCAACCACATCAGCGTGCGCGGCGGCGTCACTGCCTCGCGGCTGGGCAAGCTGGTGGTGGACGCCTCGGCCGGCCTGGTGCTGGAGCAGGGCCTGATGACGGTGACGCCGGCCTCGCCGCTGGCGGGCAAGGTGTCGATGGACGTCCCGCGGCTCAAGACGCTGGAGGCGCTGACCGGGCCGCAATATGCGTTCGACGGCAAGCTGGCGGCCACCATGCAGCTGGCGGGCACGGTGGGCCAGCCGCTGCTGACCGGCACCATCGACGGCGACGGCATCGCCATCACGATGTACGACGAAGGCATCCGCCTGACCGACGGCATCGTGCGCGTGGCGCTGGACCAGAACACCATCGAGCTCAAGCAGGTCGAGTTCCACGGCGGTGACGGCAAGATCGTCGCCACCGGCAATGTGAAGCTGGGCGAGACCGATCCCAACCTGAGCGGCAGGATCGTCGCCGACAAGCTGCAGATCTTCGCCAGCCCGGAACGCACCCTGATCATCTCGGGCGATGCCAATATCCTCAACGAGAACCGCCAGATCGTGATCCGCGGCAAGTTCCGCGTGGACCGCGGCCTGTTCGACCTGCCCAAGGCCGGCGCGCCGGTGCTGGGCGACGATGTGGTGGTGGTACGACGGCGTGACCAGCGCGAAGTGAAGACCGCCGCGACGCCCGCGCCGGAAGCCAAGCCGGCCAGCCGCTTCAGCCCGCTGATCGACCTGACCCTGGATCTGGGCGATAACTTCCGCTTCCGCGGGGCCGGCGCCGACCTCAGGCTGGCGGGCCAGCTGGGCGTGCGCAGCGCGCCGCTCACGCCGGTGCGCGCCACCGGCACCATCCGCGTTACCGACGGCACCTACGAGGCGTTCGGGCGCAAGCTAAACATCGAGCGCGGCATCGTCAACTTCAACGGCCCGGTGGACAATCCCAACCTGAACATCCGCGCCATGCGGCGCAACCAGGAGGTCGAGGCCGGCGTGGAAGTCACCGGCACGGTGCGCCTGCCGCGCGTCAGGCTGGTCTCGGAACCCAATGTGCCGGATGAGGATAAGCTGTCATGGCTGATGTTCGGCTACGGCGCGGAGAGCAATACCACCGGCCAGTCGCAGCAGCTCAATGCGGGCGCCCTGGGTGGCGCGGCGCTGGGCATGCTGGGCGGACGCGCCGGCAAGGGCATCGTGCAGCATCTGGGTATCGACGAGTTCTCGATCGGGCCGAGCACGGCGGGCCTGAACGAACAGCAGGTGGTGAGCGTGGGCAAGGCGGTGACCGAGCAGATCTCGGTAGGCTACGAACAGAGCCTGACCAGCTCTTCCAACGTGGTCAAGCTGACCTGGGCCTTCTCGCGGCGCTGGTCGCTGATTGCCAAGGGTGGTTCGATCAACGGGCTTTCGCTGCTGTTCAACCGCCGCTTCAACAACTGGGGCAACCTGTTCAGCGGTGCCTCGAGCGCAAGGAGCCAGACCGATGCCAGCCAGCAGGCCGACAGTGACAGAAGCCCGGCGCCGGGCAATCCCGCCTCGGATGCGGCGGCGCCCGCGCGGCCCTGACGCCCATGGGCGCCTTCCATCCACGATTGCGCCGTACCGGCGCCTTGCCGCCATGGGACTGATTTCCTCCGTGCTCGCCCTGCTCGGGTGCGACCAGCAGAAGGTCGACGAAGCCATGAAGAAGGCGGGCGATACCGCGCGCGCGACCTGGAACTCGGTCAAGCCCGACAGCCAGCTGTTCAAGGGCATCGTGGTCGGCGAGTCGGGCGAGGAGGACGTGCGGCGCCAGGCCGGGCGCCCGGAGATCGTGTGGGAGGAAGACGCGGGCGGGCGCCGGCTCGAATATCCGCGCGGCCCGGAAGGCGCCACCACGTGGATGGTGACGATCGGCGCCGACGGCAAGGTCCGGGCCATCGAGCAGGTGCTGAACGCGGAGAACTTCGCCCGCGTGCGCGCCGGCATGAGCCGCGACGACATCCGCCGCCTGCTCGGCAAGCCCACCAAGGTGGAAGCCTTCGCGCTGAAGAAGGAAGAAGTGTGGGGCTACCGCTGGTGGGAGACCTCGCAGGACAAGGCCTTCTTCAATGTGCACTTCGACGCCGCCGGCAAGGTGACGCACACCTCGCGCAGCGATGATCCTTCGAAGGTGCAGGGCGGCTGATCCTGTCCTGCCGCCCCGGCGATCCGCCTAGCGGATGCGCATGCCCGGGACCGCGCCTTCGTGCGGCTCCAGGATCCACAGGCCCGGCGTGGCCTTCTCGTCAGCGGCGGAGGCGGCCAGCACCATGCCTTCGGACAGGCCGAACTTCATCTTGCGCGGCGCCAGGTTGGCCACCATCACCGTGAGCTTGCCCACCAGCTGCTCCGGCGTGTAGGCAGACTGGATGCCGGAGAAGACGTTGCGGGTCTTGCCTTCGCCCAGGTCCAGCGTGAGCTGCAGCAGCTTGTTCGAACCTTCCACCTTCTGGCAGGCCACGATCTTGGCCACGCGCAGGTCCACCTTGGCGAAGTCGTCGATGGTGATGGTCTCGGCGATCGGCTCGATGGTGGCGGTGCCGGTGCCCGCTTCGGCGGCTGGCGCGGTGGCCTGCAGCGAATCGCGGTTGGCGGCCAGCAGCGCGTCGACCTGCTTGGCGTCCACGCGCGTCATCAGGTGCGAGTACGGCTGCACGGGGCGCGCCGCGCTGAGCTGCCGGTCGATGGCACGCCAGTCCAGCGGCTCGATATTGAGGAAGCGCTCCACGCCGGCGGCCATCAGCGGCACTACCGGCTTGAGGTAGACGGTGAGCAGGCGGAAGGCTTCCAGCGAGACCGAGCAGGCCGCGTGCAGGGCCGCGCGCTTGCTCTCGTCACGCGCCAGCTCCCAGGGCTTCTCGGTGTCGACGAAGGCGTTGACGGCGTCGGTCAGCTCCATCACCAGGCGCAGCGCCTTGCTGTATTCGCGGCTCTCGTAGAGATGCGCGACTTGCGGCGCGGCTTCGCGCAGCTGCTCGAGCAGCGGGTGCGCGAGCGCGGCTTCGTCCACCACGCCGTCGAAGCGCTTGACCAGGAAGCCGGCGGCGCGGCTGGCAATATTGACATACTTGCCGATCAGGTCGCTGTTCACGCGCGCGATGAAGTCCTCGAGGTTGAGGTCGAGGTCTTCCATGCTGGCGTTGAGCTTGGCGGCGAAGTAGTAGCGCAGCCATTCCGGGTTCATGCCGGTGTCGATATAGCTCTGCGCGGTGATGAAGGTGCCGCGCGACTTGCTCATCTTGGCGCCGTCCACGGTCAGGAAGCCATGGGCGAACACGTTGGTCGGCGTGCGGTAGCCCGAGAAGCGCAGCATGGCCGGCCAGAACAGCGTGTGGAAGTAGAGGATGTCCTTGCCGATGAAGTGATACTGCTCGGCGGTCGAATGCGGGCCCACCCAGGCATCGAAGTCGATGCCCTTCTTTTCCGCCAGGTTCTTGAAGCTGGCGTAGTAGCCGATCGGCGCGTCCAGCCACACGTAGAAATACTTGCCGGGCGCGCCCGGGATCTCGAAGCCGAAGTAGGGCGCGTCGCGCGAGATGTCCCAGTCAGACAGGGTCGAGGCCTCGCCTTCGCCGCCCAGCCATTCCTGCATCTTGTTGGCGGCTTCCGGCTGGGCCAGGTCGGCCACCCACTCGCGCAGGAAGCTCTCGCAGCGCGGGTCGGACAGCTTGAAGAAGTAATGCGCGGACGACTTGCGCACGGGCGTGGCGCCTGAGACCACCGAGTACGGGTTCTTCAGGTCGGTGGGCACGTAGGTGGTGCCGCACACCTCGCAGGAGTCGCCGTACTGGTCCTTGGCGCCGCACTTCGGGCACTCGCCCTTGATGAAGCGGTCCGGCAGGAACATGTTCTTGACCGGGTCGTAGAACTGCTCGACGTCGCGCTCGGCGATCAGGTCTTCGGCCTTCAGCGACAGGTAGATCTTGTCGGAGAGCTGCTTGTTCTCTTCCGAATCGGTGCTGTAGTAGTTGTCGAACGACACCTGGAAGCTGTCGAAATCGCGCTTGTGCTCGGTCCACACGCGGTCGATCAGTTGCTTGGGGGTGATCCCTTCCTTCTCCGCGCGCAGCATCACGGGCGTGCCGTGCGTGTCGTCCGCGCCCACGTAGTAGACCTCGTTGCCCATCATGCGCTGGAAGCGCACCCAGATGTCGGTCTGGATGTACTCCACCAGATGGCCGATATGGATCTGGCCGTTGGCGTATGGCAGGGCAGAAGTGACGAGGATGCGACGTGCGGTCATGGAAGAATTGCCGGTCAGGGGGTAAACAAAGTGGCGGGCGGGCGCCGGAGCATGCGTCAGGGCGCGCGCCGCAAGACGGCTATTCTAACAAGCGGTGTGGCCAGCGCGCGCGGGCACGGGGCCCGCGCCGCCGGGCGGGACAGGCCCGGCGGGAATTCGGTGCCTTCTCGTGTGATCCAGGGATAACTCGAAATCATCGGGACAAAAAAAGCGCCGGTCAGAGCCGGCGCAGCTTTCCACAACGGAAAAGGAGGAGAAATCAGGTACCGCCCGGGAGGTCAGTCACCCATCGCGAGCCAGCAACGGTGACAAGCGGTACCTGTTTCTATGACTCCATCATCCTTGAATTGGTTTCAAAAAAATTTCGACGCGGCGATTTTGTGCGCGGCCCGCCTCGGTGGCGTTATCCGCCACCGGCTGCGTCTGCCCGCGTCCTTCGGCTGCCAGGCGGTTGCGCGAGACGCCGCGGTCACCCAGGTAGCCGGCCACGCTCTGCGCGCGGCGCTGCGACAACTGCATGTTGTAGCTGGGGTTGCCGGTGCTGTCCGTATGCCCCACCACGGTCGCCGTTACGTCCTGGTGCTGGCCAAGGGTCTGCGCGACCTGGTCCAGCACCGAGCGGAACGACGGCTTGATGCTGGAGCTGTCCGTATCGAAGGTCACCTGGCTGGGGATGTTCACCTTCAGCGAGCCGTCCGGCTGTTCGGTGATCTGCGTGCCCGTGCCCGCTGTGTCCTTGTTCAGCTTGCCGCGGATGGTGTTCCAGTTGTAGCCGGTGGCCCCGCCCAGGGCACCGCCCACCGCCGCCCCCACCAGCGTGCCGGTGGTATTGCCGCCAATCAAGTTGCCCAGGCCCGCGCCGACCGCAGCGCCCACGCCGGTGCCGACCGCAGTCTGGGTGCCCTGTTCGGTGGCGCAACCGGCGGCGAGCGCGGCGACGATGGCAAGGCTGACGAACTTGAGTTTCATGCTTTCTCCTTCAGGACGAATCTTTCTGGCTGGATTTGATTTGACGGGGTGCGTACAACACCGCTAGAAATAACGCGGACGGCACGTGAATACAAGTGCCCGGCGGCATTACGCCGGGGCAGGCGTTTCTGGCGCACTACAATAAAGACATGGTGCCGGCTGCACAAGCATGCGCCTGTGACAGTTGTAAGTGCGTGTAAATCCATGTGCGATGCAGGGACTTGTCGCCCCCGCACCACCCTCGACCAGCGCGTGGTCCATACTTTGATACAGTACGCGGCTTCCCCATATTCAGTAGCGGAGATTGTCTTGAGCCTCACCATCGACCAGGTTACCGAAGTCCTGCGCACCGTGATCGACCCGAACACGGGCCGGGATCTGGTGTCCACCCGTTCCGCCCGCAACGTGCGGGTCGATGGCGGCGATGTGTCGCTGGAGGTCGAGCTGGGCTATCCCGGCAAGAGCCAGCTGGAGCCGATGCGCAAGGCGGTCGTTGCCGCGTTGCAGCAGCTGCCCGGCCTGACCAATGCCAGCGTGGCCGTCACCACCAAGATCGTTTCGCATGCGGTGCAGCGGGGCGTCAAGCTGCTGCCGGGCGTCAAGAACGTGATCGCGGTGGCCTCCGGCAAGGGCGGCGTGGGCAAGTCCACCACCGCCGTCAACCTGGCGCTGGCCTTGTCCGCCGAAGGTGCACGTGTCGGCATGCTGGATGCCGACATCTACGGGCCCAGCCTGCCGATGATGCTCGGCATCGCCGGCCGCCCCGAGTCATCGGACGGCCAGACCATGGAGCCGCTCGAAGGCCACGGCCTGCAGGCCAACTCGATCGGCTTTCTGATCGAACAGGACAACCCGATGGTGTGGCGCGGCCCGATGGTGACCTCGGCGCTGGAGCAGTTGCTGCGCCAGACCAACTGGCATGACCTCGACTACCTGATCGTCGATATGCCGCCGGGCACCGGCGACATCCAGCTGACGCTGTCGCAGAAGGTGCCGGTGACAGGTGCCGTGATCGTCACCACGCCGCAGGACATCGCGCTGCTCGATGCCAAGAAGGGCCTGAAGATGTTCGAGAAGGTCGGCATCCCCATCCTTGGCATCGTCGAGAACATGGCGGTCTACTGCTGCCCGAACTGCGGGCACGTAGAGCATATCTTCGGTGAAGGCGGCGGCGAGAAGATGTGCGCGGACTACGGCGTGGAACTGCTGGGCAGCCTGCCGCTGAACCGCTCGATCCGCGAGCAGGCCGACACCGGGCGCCCCACGGTCGTGGCCGATCCCGACAGCCCCGTCGCCGAGCTGTACCGCGCCATGGCGCGCAAGGTGGCGGTGAAGGTGGCGGACCGCGCGCGCGACATGACCAGCAAGTTCCCCAGCATCGTGGTGCAGAACACCTGAGCACCATTGGGCCGGGCGGCTGCGGCCGCCCGCGCCAGCCAACACCCCATATGACGGATTTCCAGCCGATCCAGTTGATCCCGCCGGCGGCAGACGCTGCCGCCGATTTCACCGCTGATTTCGCCGCCGATGCCGAGCAAGCGGCACGCGCCGACTTGTACGGCCTGCTGGCCACGCTGTTGTACCGTGCGCCCGATGCCGTGCTGCTCCACCATATCGCCGCGAACCGTGCCCATGGCGACGATGCCGCGACGGCGCTGGGTGAAGCGTGGAACCGTTTGTGCGATGCGGCGTCCGCCACCACCGTCGCCGAGGCCGCGGGCGAGTACCAGGCCATGTTCGGTGGCGCTCCCACTCCCGCCGTCTCGCCGCAGGGCGCCCGCTATGCGCGGGCCTGCCCGCTGCCGGCGCTGCGCGACGAGCTGGCGCGCCATGGCCTCGTCCGGCGCGAAGGGGTCGGCGAGAGCGAGGATCATATCGGCACGCTGTGCGAGGTGATGCGTGTGCTGGTGGCGGGCGGGCAGGCCGGCGCCGGCGGCCTTGCGGCCCAGCAGCATTTTTTCGCGAGCTACCTGCGGCCATGGGTGGGCGACTTCGCCGATGCCGTGGCGGCGCACCCTCAAGCGCGTTTCTACGCGCGCGTGGTGCGGCTGCTTTCGGCATTCATGGCGGTCGAGTCCATCGCGCTCGAACCCGCCTGACGCCGGCGCGGCCGCCCGGCGGCTTGCCGCCCGATGTCGGTCACGGCGCGCCAACTGGCAGCAAACTCACCACAGCGCGTCACATTGGAGCGGTACAATCAGCCGCACAACACCGTGAGAGGAGGTTCGGCATGAAGCATGTACGCGTACTTTTCGGTCTGGCGCTAGTGGGCACCCTGGTGGGCACCCTGGCGGGCTGCGGCGGCATGGGGACAAACGGCGGGGACAGCGCCGTCGCCAGCCTGGACGCCAAGAGCGGCACCGCCACGCAGGGCACCGTGACCTTCACCCAGCGCGGTGACCGCGTGCTGGTCAAGGCCGACGTGACCGGCCTCCCGCCCAACACCGAGCACGGCTTCCACGTACACGAGAAGGGCGACTGCTCGAGCCCCGACGCCATGAGCGCAGGCGGCCATTTCAACCCGACCGGCAAGCCGCACGGCTCGATGTCGATGCCCGACCACCATGCAGGCGACATCAACAACCTCCGAGCCGATGCCAGCGGCCGTGCCCAGGCCAGCTTCGAGCTGAGCGGCGTGACCGTCAGCCCCGGCCCCACCAGCGTGGTGGGCCATGCCGTGGTCGTGCACAAGGACCCGGACGACTACCGTACGCAGCCGACCGGCAATTCCGGCGGCCGCATCGCCTGCGGCGTCGTCGCCAAGTCCTGACGAGCGGGCGCGGGGCGGGCCGCCGCCCTTGCTTGCCCGCGCGGTCGCTGCGGCCGACGGGCGCCGCGTCCCGCGCGCAACGGGCACAACGGGCGCAACGGGCACGCGCGACATCGGCGCCGCATTCCCGATCCTCCCTTGCGCACCGCGTTTCCCGCGCTGCACCGGCCCCGGCCGCCCGGATTCCCCGCTGCGGCGGGCTGTCCCGCCTGAAGCCGGGAGCACCGGCAATTGGTTGTACAATGCGGCCCATCGCGAGGCCCCGGCAGGTCCGGCGTGCCGTGAGCAAATGCGAGCAGCGTTCCCCGGCTGCCCGGCGCGGCAAGGCCGCCGCCCGGCCGCGCCCCCGAGCCTGCCCTCATTTGTTCATCCCGGTACCCTTATGAGCATCAAATCCGATAAGTGGATCCGCCGCATGGCGGAACAACACGCCATGATCGAGCCGTTCGAGCCCGGTCAGGTGCGGGAGTCCGACGGCCGCAAGATCGTTTCGTACGGCACCTCGAGCTACGGCTACGACATCCGCTGCGCCGACGAATTCAAGATCTTCACCAATATCAACAGCACCATCGTCGATCCCAAGAACTTCGACGAGAAGTCCTTCGTCGACTTCAGGGGCGATGTCTGCATCATCCCGCCCAATTCCTTCGCGCTGGCCCGTACGATGGAGTATTTCCGCATCCCGCGCAGCGTGCTGACCATCTGCCTGGGCAAGAGCACCTACGCGCGCTGCGGCATCATCGTCAACGTGACGCCGTTCGAACCGGAATGGGAAGGCTACGTGACCCTGGAGTTTTCCAACACCACGCCGCTGCCCGCCAAGATCTACGCCGGCGAAGGCTGCGCCCAGGTGCTGTTCTTCGAGAGCGACGAGATCTGCGAGACTTCCTACCGCGACCGCGGCGGGAAGTACCAGGGCCAGCACGGTGTCACACTGCCGAAGACCTGATCCCTTTACAATGCGCGCGTCGCGGCGCGGCCGGCTCCACGGGGAGCATCGACCAGCCGCACGCCAAGCCTGAACGCCGAGCCACATGCAGCCCAGGGGAGTGCGTCCCCGGGCCATGTGGCTCAAGTCCTTCTTGCCGCCCAAGGATGCCCTATGAAATTCCGCTTTCCCGTCATCATCATCGATGAAGACTTCCGCTCCGAGAACATTTCCGGCTCGGGCATCCGTGCGCTAGCGCAGGCCATCGAGCAGGAAGGCATGGAGGTCATGGGCCTCACCAGCTACGGCGACCTGACTTCGTTCGCGCAGCAGTCCAGCCGGGCGTCCTCGTTCATCGTGTCGATCGACGACGACGAGTTCGTCAGCGAGGACGACCGCCCCGAAGCGGCGGCCATCGAGAAGCTGCGCGCCTTCGTCAATGAAGTGCGCCGCCGCAATACCGACCTGCCGATCTTCCTGTATGGGGAGACCCGTACCTCGCGCCATATCCCCAACGATATCCTGCGCGAGCTGCACGGCTTCATCCACATGTTCGAGGACACGCCGGAGTTCGTGGCGCGCCACATCATCCGCGAAGCGAAGGTCTATCTCGACTCGCTGGCGCCGCCGTTCTTCAAGGCGCTGATCGCCTACGCGCAGGACAGCTCCTACTCGTGGCACTGCCCCGGCCACTCCGGCGGCGTGGCCTTCCTGAAGAGCCCGGTCGGCCAGGTGTTCCACCAGTTCTTCGGCGAGAACATGCTGCGCGCCGACGTCTGCAACGCCGTGGACGAACTCGGCCAGCTGCTCGACCACACCGGCCCGGTGGCGGCCTCGGAGCGCAATGCCGCGCGCATCTTCAACTCCGACCACATGTACTTCGTCACCAACGGCACCTCCACCTCGAACAAGATGGTGTGGCATGCCAACGTGGCGCCGGGCGACATCGTGGTGGTGGACCGCAACTGCCACAAGTCGATCCTGCACGCGATCATGATGACCGGGGCGATCCCCGTCTTCCTGATGCCCACGCGCAATCACTACGGCATCATCGGCCCGATCCCCAAGAGCGAGTTCGATCCGGAGACCATCCGCCGCAAGATCGCCGCGCACCCGTTCGCCAGCCAGGCCAAGAACCAGAAGCCGCGCATCCTGACCATCACCCAGGGCACTTACGACGGCGTGCTGTACAACGCCGAACAGATCAAGGAAATGCTGGCGAGCGAGATCGACACGCTGCATTTCGATGAAGCCTGGCTGCCGCACGCGGCATTCCACGAGTTCTATCACAACATGCACGCGATCGGCAAAGGCCGCCCGCGCAGCAAGGACGCGCTGGTGTTCGCCACGCAATCCACGCACAAGCTGCTGGCCGGCCTGTCGCAGGCCTCGCAGATCCTTGTGCAGGATTCGGACACGCGCAAGCTGGACCGCTACCGCTTCAACGAGGCGTACCTGATGCACACCTCGACCAGCCCGCAATACTCGATCATTGCCTCCTGCGACGTGGCGGCGGCGATGATGGAAGCCCCCGGCGGCACCGCGCTGGTGGAAGAAAGCATCCAGGAAGCCATCGATTTCCGCCGCGCCATGCGCAAGGTGGAAGGCGACTACGATGCCGGCAATAACGGCGACTGGTGGTTCAAGGTATGGGGCCCCGACGCGCTGGTCGAGGACGGCATCGGCGACCGCGAGGAATGGATGCTCAAGGCCAACGAGCGCTGGCACGGCTTCGGCGACCTGGCCGACGGCTTCAACCTGCTCGACCCGATCAAGGCCACCATCATCACCCCGGGCCTCGACGTGGACGGCGAGTTCAGCGAGCGCGGCATCCCGGCCGCCATCGTCACCAAGTACCTGGCCGAGCACGGCATCATCATCGAGAAGACCGGGCTGTACTCGTTCTTCATCATGTTCACCATCGGCATCACCAAGGGCCGCTGGAACTCGCTGGTGACCGAGCTGCAGCAGTTCAAGGACGACTACGACCAGAACCAGCCGCTGTGGCGCGTGCTGCCCGAGTTCGTGGCCAAGCACCCGCAATACGAGCGCATGGGCCTGCGCGACTTGTGCGATGCCATCCACAGCGTCTACAAGGCCAACGACGTGGCCCGCGTGACCACCGAGATGTACCTGTCGGACATGGAACCGGCGATGAAGCCGTCGGACGCGTGGGCCATGATGGCGCACCGGGAGATCGAGCGCGTCGCGGTGGACGAGCTGGAAGGCCGCGTCACCGCCATCCTGCTCACGCCGTATCCGCCGGGCATTCCGCTGCTGATCCCGGGCGAGCGTTTCAATCGGATCATCGTGCAGTACCTGAAGTTCGCGCGCGATTTCAACAAGCTGTTCCCCGGCTTCGAGACGGACATCCACGGGCTGGTGGAGGAAGAGGTCGAGGGCGGCGGCAGGGCGTATTTCGTCGATTGCGTGAAGTAAAGCGGGCTGAAGCGGGCTGAAGCGGGCCGCAGCGAAGCCAGGCGAGGGGCTGAAGCCGCCGCAGCGGCACACGACGCCGTTTCCGGGAATCCGTTAGAGTTGCCTTCGTAGCGATCCATGCAACCTTGACGGAGAGAACATGACTTCAGCGCGTGCGGTGGAACTCACCGAATTCGGCGGCCCGGAGGTGATGCGGCTGGTCACGACCGATTTGCCGGCGCCGGCGGCCGGCCAGGTGCAACTGCGCCAGACCGCCATCGGCTTCAACTACCTCGACGTGTACCAGCGCTCGGGCAAGTATCCCTTGCCCAGCCCGACCGGGCTCGGCCATGAAGCGGCCGGCGTGGTCGAGGCGGTGGGCGAGGGGGTGACCAGCCTGCGCGCGGGCGACCGCGTGGTCTACATGCATGCCGGCATCGGCGCCTACGCCGACCGCCGCAACGTACCCGCCGACAAGCTCGTCAAGCTGCCCGACGGCATCGACGACGTGGCCGCCGCCGCGGTCTTCTTCAAGGCCATGACCGCGCAGTACCTGGTCAGGAAAACCCACCGCGTGGAGCCTGGCGACATCGTGCTCGTGCATGCCGCCGCCGGTGGCGTGGGCCAGATCCTCAGCAGCTGGGCCAAGGCCCTCGGCGCCACCGTGGTCGGCACGGCGGGCTCGGCGGCCAAGTGCGAGATCGCGCTGGCGGCCGGCTGCGATATCGCCGTCGACTACTCGCAGGCGGACTGGGTGCGGCAGGTGATCGACGCCACCGGCGGGCGCAAGGCGCGCGTGGTCTACGACTCGGTGGGCAAGCACACTTTCCTCGGTTCGCTGGACTGCACGGCGCCGTTCGGGCTGGTGGCGCTATATGGCGCGGCGTCCGGTCCCGTGGCGGCCATCGAGCCGGAACTGCTCAACAAGAAGGGCTGCCTGTTCCTGACGCGGCCCTCGGTGTTTCCGCACAACGCCGATGCGCAGACTTTCCGCGCCAACGCGGCCGATGTGTTCCAGGCGCTCGGGCAGGGTGCGATCCGCGCCGCCATCGGCGCGCGCTATGCGCTGGAGCAGGTCGCCGAAGCGCACCGCGCCGCCGAGGCGCGCGCCACGACCGGCGCCATCGTGCTGTTGCCGTAGGCGCGCGGCTCGCGCCGCAAAAGAAAAAGGTCCCGCATGCGGGACCTTTTTTCATGGCGGCTGCCAGCCGGTTCAGTTCTTCTTGTCGAACTCGAACTGCGGCGCGGCCGGTTCGCTCTGCGGTGCCGAGGGCAGTTCGAGCGTGCCCGGGCTGCTGGCCCCGCCCGCACCGCCCGCTGGCGGCGCCGAGGCCCCCCCGCTGTCGCCGAGCGGGATCGTGACCTCCGCCGAGTTGCTATGGTGCAGCGAGCCCTTGTCGAGGAACATGGTGACCATGCCCGGCCAGAACATCACCATCACCACCATGATCATCTGCAGGCCCACCCAGGGAAGGGCGCCCCAGTAGATGTCCGAGCTCTTCACTTCCTTGGGGGCGATCCCGCGCAGGTAGAACAGCGCGAAACCGAACGGCGGGTGCATGAACGAGGTCTGCATGTTCACGCACAGCATCACGCCGAACCACACCAGCGCCGCCGTGGCCGCCGCTTCCGGGTTGCCGCCCATCGAGGCCGCCACCACCGGCGTCAGCACCTTGACCGCAACCGGCGCCAGCATCGGCACCACGATGAAGGCGATCTCGAAGAAGTCGAGGAAGAACGCCAGGAAGAAGATGAACAGGTTCACCACCAGCAGGAAGCCGATCCAGCCGCCCGGCAGCGAGGTGAACATATGCTCAACCCACGCGCCGCCGTCCACGCCCTGGAACACCACCGAGAAGCAGGTGGAGCCGATCAGGATGAACACCACCATGGCGGTGATGCGGGCCGTGGACTGGTAGGCCTCGACGATCAGCCCGCGCAGGTCGGTCAGTTGCCCGGCGCGCAGGATCAGCCAGGCGATCACCAGGTAGACCACCGCCAGCGGGATGCGGAAGGCGTGCGAGCCGAAGGCGAAGAAGCCGGCGACGATGGCGACGCCGGTAGCGACGATGCCGGTGCGATAGAGCGTGCGGTCCAGCTTGCCGAAGCCGGGGTCGCGCAGCACCGCCAGCACCAGCGCGCCGACCGCGCCCATGGCGCCGGACTCGGTGGGGGTGGCAATGCCCAGCATGATGGTGCCCAGCACCAGGAAGATCAGCACCGCGCAGGGGATGATGCCGCGCAGGCATTTGCGCCACAGCGGCCAGCCGCGCAGCGTGCGTTCTTCCGGCGGCACCGGCGGCAGCCAGTCAGGCTTGATGCGCGCCAGCACGAAGGTGTAGAGCGCGAACAGCGCGATCTGGACCAGCGACGGGCCCCAGGCGCCCAGGTACATGCTGCCCACGTCGGCGCTGCCCATCGGCGTCTTGAGCTGGTCGGCCAGCACCACCAGCACCAGCGAAGGCGGCACCAGCTGCGTGATGGTGCCCGATGCCGCGAGCACGCCGGTGGCGTACTTCATGTTGTAGCGGTAGCGCATCATCACCGGCAGCGAGATCATCGCCATGGCGATCACCTGGGCCGCCACCGTGCCCGTGATGGCGCCGAGGATGAAGCCGACGATGATCACCGAATAGCCCAGGCCGCCGCGCACCGGGCCGAACAGCTGGCCCATGGAGTCGAGCATGTCCTCGGCCAGCCCGCACTTCTCCAGGATCGCGCCCATGAAGGTGAAGAACGGGATCGCCAGCAACAGCTCGTTGGCCAGCACGCTGCCGAACACGCGGCTGGGCACCGCCTGCAGGAAGCTGACCGGGAAAAAGCCGAACTGGATGGACAGGATGCCGAAGGCCAGGCCCACGGCAGACAGCGAAAATGCGACCGGGAAGCCGATCAGCATGAATACCACCAGGCCGCCGAACATGAGCGGCGGCATGAATTCCAAAGGAATCGTCATTGCACCGGCCTCTCGTATTTCGATTCGATGCGCACCAGGCCCTGGAGGGCGGCAATGCGCTTGATCAGCTCGGACACGCCCTGCAAGCCAAGCAGGGCGAAACCGAGGGGCACCACCAGCTTGATCGGATAACGCGGCAGGCCGCCGGAATTACCCGATTGCTCGAGGATGCGCCACGAGGGCAGGAAGAGGGATTCCCACGACAGCCAGGCGAACAGCACGCACGAAGGCAGCAGGAAGAAAATGATGCCGAAGATGTCGATCCAGTGCTGCGCGCGTTCCGATACGTTGCCGTAGATCAGGTCCACGCGCACGTGCTCGTTGCGCTGGAAGGTGTATGACGTGCCGAACATCACGGCAATGGCAAACATATACCACTGCAATTCGAGCGGCCAGTTATCGCTAAGGTTGAAGCCGTAACGCAGCAGGGCGTTGCCTGCGCTGATCAGACACGAAAGCAGGATCATGATGTTTGCAAGCCTGCCCGTATGCTGATTCAACCTGTCGATCTGTCGTGACAGACCAAGCAAGTAATACATGGGTTGTCTCCCCGGTTTTTGCGGCGATTAGTTTATCTGTAACAAAATGCATCGGCGCTTGGGGCTAATACCTACCGCATTGCGCAAAAATCGCGGATAAAGAAAAAAAGCCGCCAGGACGCATGCCCTGGCGGCTTTTCTCTACTGCGGAACTTACGTGAAACTTACGGCTGCGTGCGGCGCTTGCTCAAAGGGCCGCGCGCGCGGCGGCGATCGCCGCGCGCACCTGCGCCGGCGCGGTGCCGCCGATATGGTTGCGCGCCGCGACCGAGCCTTCCAGCGTCAGCACTGCATGCACGTCGTCGCCGATCAGCGCGGCCTTGTCGCCGAGGCCGGTGGCGTCGCGCAGCTCGGCCACGGTGAGGTCGGCCAGGTCGCAGCGGCGGTCGTCGCAGGCGCGCACGGCGTGGGCCACGGCTTCGTGGGCGTCGCGGAAGGGCAGGCCGCGCTTGACCAGGTAGTCGGCCAGGTCGGTCGCGGTGGCGTAGCCCTGCAGCGCGGCGGCGCGCATGGCTTCGGGCTTGACGGAGATGCCCGGCACCATGTCCGCGAAGATGCGCAGCGTGTCGGCCACGGTATCCACCGTGTCGAACAGCGGCTCCTTGTCTTCCTGGTTGTCCTTGTTGTAGGCCAGCGGCTGGCCCTTCATCAGGGTCAGCAGGCCGACCAGGTGGCCGTTGACGCGGCCGGTCTTGCCGCGCGCCAGTTCGGGCACGTCCGGGTTCTTCTTCTGCGGCATGATCGAGCTGCCGGTGCAGAAGCGGTCGGCGATGTCGATGAAGCCCACGCGCGGGCTCATCCAGATCACCAGTTCTTCCGAGAAGCGCGAGACATGGGTCATCACCAGCGCCGAGGCGGCGCAGAACTCGATGGCGAAGTCACGGTCGGAGACGGCGTCGAGCGAGTTGCGGCACACGCCGTCGAAGCCGAGCTGCTGCGCCACGAACTCGCGGTCGATCGGGTAGCTGGTGCCGGCCAGCGCGGCCGCGCCCAGCGGCAGGCGGTTGACGCGGCGGCGGCAGTCAGCCATGCGCTCGGCGTCGCGCGTGAACATTTCCACGTAAGCCAGCAGGTGATGGCCGAAGGTGACCGGCTGGGCCACCTGCAAGTGGGTGAAGCCCGGCAGGATGGTGTCGGCGTTCTTCTCGGCCAGGTCCAGCAGCGCGCCGCGCAGCGCGCCCAGCAGGCCGATGATGGTGTCGATCTCGCTGCGCAGCCACAGGCGGATGTCGGTGGCCACCTGGTCGTTGCGCGAGCGGCCGGTGTGCAGGCGCTTGCCGGCGTCGCCCACCAGCGCGGTCAGGCGCGCCTCGATGTTCAGGTGGACGTCTTCCAGGTCGAGCTTCCACTCGAAGCTGCCCGCTTCGATCTCGCCGCGGATCTGCGTCATGCCGCGTTCGATCTCGGCGCGGTCGGCCTCGGCGATGATTCCCTGCTTGGCCAGCATGGCGGCGTGCGCGAGCGAACCCTGGATGTCGAACAGCGCCAGGCGCTTGTCGAAGAACACCGAAGCGGTGTAGCGCTTCACCAGGTCGGACATCGGTTCGGAGAAGCGGGCGGACCAGGCTTCGCCTTTCTTGGCAAGTTGGGAGGTCATGGGCGGTAAGGCTGGGTTGGCTCGCAGGCCGGCGGCAGCACCGCGGCGCGAGCGGAAAAATCGGGGAAACAACGATTATATCGCTGCCGCCGCCTTCCCAGCCGGGTCTACAGGGTGTTGTCGATGACCCGGCCCTTGAACACCACGGGCCCGGTCGGCCCGTTGGGGTCCGGCGAGCCGCCGCGCGGCTCCACGCTGATGGCCAGCGCCGGCACCTTGCCGAGCTGCTGGGCGACCGTCAGGCGCAGCTGTCGCTGGTGGCCGAGCACGCCCAGCGATTGCGGCTTGCCGCCCGCCGGCAGCGCCCACAGCTGGAGCGCCTGCGCATCGGTCAGTGCCAGGTGATCCAGGCGACGCAATGTCAGCGCCTGCGAACGTGCGTCCCACGTCACCAACACAGCCGCCTCGGCGCGGTCGTCGTTGAGCACCGCCACGGCGTTGACCAGCGGCGCGGTATCCAGCTCGCGGGCCATCCGCACATTGAGGGCGATGGCGGCCACGGCCAGCGCCCCCGCGGCCAGCGTGGCGCCGCGCCAGAAGCCGGCCGCGCCCCACAGGCGTTGCCACCAGCCGGCGGCGGCCTGGCCCGGCGCTGCCGCGGCTGCGGGAGCCGGCTGCCAGCCCAGGCGCTGCTCGATGCCGCACCAGAGCTTGTCCACCGGCTCGGAGCCTGCCTGCACCTCGGCGATGCCCGCCAGGCGCGCCTGCCACTGGCCGATGGCGGCGCGGATGGCGGGTTCCTGCCGCGCCAGCTGCTCGAAGCGGCGGCGCGCGCCGCCGCGCAGCACGCCCAGCGCGTACTGGGCGGCCAGGCGATCGATCAGGTCGGGGTGGCGGCCGAGGTTCATGACAGGCTTTCCAGGCACGTGCGCAGGCGTTCCAGGCCGCGGCGTATCCATGATTTGATGGTCCCGAGCGGCACCCGCAGCTGCTCGGAAAGTTCGCTATGGCTCATGTCGCGCAGGTAGGCCAGCGCGATGGCCTGCCGCTGGGGCTGTTCCAGCCGCTGCAGGCACCGGTTCAGCGCCTGGGCCTGCTCGCTGGCCAGCGCCAGTTCGGCCGGGCCGGCCGCGTCGTCGGCGAGCCATTCGCCGAGGCTGTCGTCCAGTTCCACGGACTGGCTGGCGCGCGCGGCTGCCTGCCGGCGCAGGCAGTCGAGCGCGCGGTTGCGCACGATGGCTGTCATCCACGTCATCGGGGCGGCCAGGTGCGGCCGGTAGTCGCCGGCGTGATGCCAGATGCTGACAAAACTCTCCTGCACGACATCCTCCGCCCAGTCACGCCTGCTGGTGATACGCAGCGCGAGGCCAAACAGTTTCGTTGCCGTCTGGTCGTAGAGCTGGCGCAGGGCGTGCCGGTCGCCCATGGCCGTGCCCTGCAGCAGCGCGGCGAGCCGGTCGGCGTCGGCCGGCCTGGGGGCGAAGGTGGAATCGTCGGGGGAGGACACCGGGGGCGGAACTCGCAAGTGACGTTGCCGGATTATAGGCACGGCTTGCGCGTTTCATGGGTGCGGCACACCGCCAATCGCCGCATCCCGCTGCATCCGATCGGCAGGGCGCTGCGTAGATGGGTCAGGTGCCCGGGTTGTACCCGCCGCAGCCCGAGCGGGCGCGCGGCAGAACGAGCAGGGCACCACCTACCCCCAAGAGACAGGAGAAGACCATGGAACGCATGCAGTCGAAGCCCGGGCAGGCGTCGCGCCTTGCCGGCGAGGACACGCAGGACCGCATCCTTGTGGCACCGGATGCGCGCCGGCGCGGCCTGCTCAAAGTGCCCGGGCTGTTCGCGCTGGGCTCGCTGGCGGTGATGAGCCTGGGCGAGTCGATGCCGGCATGGGCGCAGGCCCAGTCCGGCAGCACCAAGGACGATATCGCCATCCTCAACGTTGCCCTCGGGCTGGAATACCAGGCCATCGCCGCCTATCAGGTGGGCGCCGAGAGCGGCCTGCTGCAAAAGCCGCTGCTGGACACCGCGGTGCGCTTCCAGACGCACCACAAGGCCCATGCGCAGGTGCTGGCAAGCACGGTGTCCAAGCTGGGCGGCAGTCCCGTCATGACCAAGAAGCCGGGCGAATACGGCTTCCCCGCCGACCAGCTCAAGACCCAGGCGGATGTGCTGCGCTTCGCCGCGGGACTGGAGAAGGGCGCCACCGCGGCTTACCTGGGCGTGCTGCCGAATTTCCACAACCGCGAGCTGACCAAGGCCGCCGGCAGCATCCTGGGCGACGAAGCCATGCATTGGGCGGTGCTGCTGTCCGCGCTCGGCGAAGACCCGGTCCCCGGCGCCTTCGTCGGCTGAGCGCCTCCCTCTGCGCCGTCCGGCCTGCGGGCCGGGCGGGTTTCCGCCGCCATGGTCAACCACCATGGCGGCTTTTTTACGCCGGCATGCGGCCGCCGGCGCCTGCTGCCTCAGCCGCTGTTGCGCAGTCCCGCCGCCACCCCGTTGATGGTGAGGTGGATGCCGCGGCGCACGCGGATGTCGTCGCCGTCCTTGCCCGAGCGGTAGCGCTTGAGCAGCTCCACCTGCAAGTGGTTGAGCGGGTCGAGGTAGGCGAAGCGGTTCTTGATCGAACGCGCCAGCAGCGGGTTGTCGGCCAGGCGTTCCTGGCGCCCGGTGATCAGCGCCAGCATCTCGCTGGTCAGGTGCCACTCCGCGCTGATGCGCGAGAACACGGTCTTGCGCAGCGCCGCGTCCTCGCACAGCCCGGCGTAGCGCGATGCCACCGCCAGGTCGGTCTTGGCCAGCACCATGTCCATATTGGACAGCAGCGTGGAGAAGAACGGCCAGTTCCTGACCATGCGGCGCAGGGTGGCTTCGACCGCCTTGCGGGCCTTGTCGTCCGGCGCCGCGTCCAGCACCGCCTTGACCGCGCTGCCGAAGCCGTACCAGCCCGGCAGCAGCAGCCGGCACTGGCCCCACGAGAAGCCCCAGGGAATCGCGCGCAGGTCTTCGATGCGGCGGTGCTTCTTGTCCATCAGCTTGCGCGAGGCCGGTCGCGAACCGAGGTTCAGGTCGGCGATCTCGGTGATCGGCGTGGTGGCGAAGAAGTAGTCCTTGAAGCCCGGCGTGTCGTAGACCAGGTGGCGGTAGGAGGAGAAGGCGCGGTCCGAGAGCTGCTGCATCATCGCCTCGAACGCGGCCAGCTCCTTCGGCGCGTTCTGCGTGGGCAGCAGCGAGGCCTCCAGCGTGGCGGCGATCACCGTCTCCAGGTTGCGCCGGCCGATCTCGGCGTTGGCGAACTTGCTGTTGATGATCTCGCCCTGTTCGGTCAGGCGGATCTGCCCGTTGACCGTGCCCGGCGGCTGCGACAGGATGGCCTGGTAGGTCGGGCCGCCGCCGCGCCCGACGGTGCCGCCGCGCCCGTGGAACAGGCGCAGCTTGACGCGGCGCTGCTCGAACAGCTGCACCAGCGCCAGCTCGGCCTTGTACAGTTCCCAGTTCGAGGTCAGGAAGCCGCCGTCCTTGTTGGAGTCCGAGTAGCCCAGCATGACCTCCTGCTCGCCGCCGTGGTGGGCGATCACCGAGGCGAAGCCCGGCAGCTCCAGCAGCGACTGCATGATGCCGGCGGCGTTGCGCAAGTCCTCGATGGTCTCGAACAGCGGGATCACCATCAGCTCCATGCGGGCCGGATCGGCCTTGCTGCCCAGCGTGCCGCGCAGCATGCCGGCTTCCTTCTGCAGCAGCATCACCTCGACCAGGTCGGAGAGCGTCTCGGTGTGCGAGATGATGTAGTTGCGCGCCACGCGCGCGCCGTAGCGTGCCCGCAGCTTGCGCGCCATCTCCAGGATGGCCAGTTCGCTGCGGGTCTGCTCGGAATAGGTGTGCCACGGCAGGGTCAGCAGGCGCGGCTGGCGCAGCTCGGCCAGCAGCAGCTCCAGCTTGCGCGGCTCCGGCAGGCTGGCGTAGTCGGCCTCCACGCCGGCGGCGGCGAACAGCTCCGCGATGACCGCCTCGTGCACGTCGGAGACCTGGCGCATGTCGATCGACGCCAGGTGGAAGCCGAACACGGCGATGGCCTTGGCCAGCGCATCGACGCGGGTGCGCGCCAGCGCCGCGCCGTGGTGGGCGCGCAGCGAGTCGATCACCACCTGTACATCGGCGCCGAACGACTGCGCATCGGCATAAGGCGCGGCGTCGGCCACCGCATGGCGCGGCGCGGCCTGCCCGGTCACCGCCAGGCAGGTTGCCGCCAGGCGCGCGTAGATGCCGATCAGGGCGCGGCGATAGGGCTCGTCGGCGCGGTGGTCGGAGTGGTCGGGCGAGGCTTCGGCCAGGGCCAGCAACTCGGGGCTGGCCTCCACCATCAGGCTCGACATCGACAGCTCGGCGCCGAGCGCGTGCACCTCGTCCAGGTACCACTCGAGGATCAGCGACGATTGCTTGCTGGCGGCCTGCTCCAGCGTATCCGCGGTGACGTTGGGATTGCCGTCGCGGTCGCCGCCGATCCACGAGCCCATCTGGAAGAAGGGCGCGAGCTGCGTGCCGCCGGCGGCCGGCGCGCCCTTGTTCTTGCGCGAGGCGGGGAACACCGCGGCGATGTCCTCCTCCAGCTCGCTCATCAGTTGCGGGATGCCGTGCAGGAAGCAGGTGCGGTAGTAAGAGAGCGCGTTCTCGATCTCGTCCACCACCATCAGGCGCGTGTTGCGCAGCATGCGGGTCTGCCACAGCGTGGTGACGCGCGCGCGCAGCAGTGCGGTGTTGTGGTCGCGCTCGCGCGCGGTCATGGGCAGGTCGCGCTCGGCCAGCAGGCGCGCGATCTCGCGCTCGGCGTCCAGGATGCTCTTGCGCTGCACCTCGGTGGGGTGGGCGGTGAGCACCGGCACGATCAGCGCTTCGTCGAAGAACTTGCGCAACGTCTTGCCGGTCACGCCGGCGGCGTCGATCGCCTCCAGCGCGCGCGCCAGGCTGCCCGGCTGCGGCGGCGAGCCCGCCAGCGCGTGCACGCGGCGGCGGCGGTTGTGGTGCTGGTCCTCGGCGATATTGGCCAGGTGCGAGAAATAGCTGAAGGCGCGCACCACCCAGTTGGTCTGGTCGCGCGACAGGCGCTTGAGCAGGCGGTCCAGCTCCGCGCCGGCGGCGCGGTCGTTCTCGCGGCGAAAGCGCACCGCGGTCTGGCGGATGGTCTCGACCAGCTCGAAGGCGGCTTCGCCTTCTTGCTCGCGCACGCACTCGCCCAGCAGGCGGCCCAGGAAGCGGATGTCCTCGCGCAGCGGCAGGTCCTTGTCGCTGGCGCGGCGCGCCGGCGCGCCGGCCAGCGGGATGGCGGCAGCCGCGGGCGCTGCGGCCCGCGTGCTTGCCCGGCCTTTTGCCCGGGCTGTCTTGGCGGCTTTGGTGGCGGGCGCGTCGGGGGTGCTTGCGGGAGCCGGGGCCAGGGCCAGGGCGGCGTCGGGGGCGTCAGCCCGGGCGGCGGTGGGCTTGCGCCGGCCGGCAGGGCGCGCAGCTTGCTGCGTCATGCAATCTCCTGTTGTCTCATATCTCTTATTCGTGGCCTGGAGTGGCTTGGGGTGCGTGCTAACATGCGCGGATGCAAGCATCCGTCCCCCCGACTCCTTCCAGCGGCTCGCCGCGCAAGCTCGTCATCGCCTCCCGCGAGAGCCGTCTGGCCATGTGGCAGGCCGAGCATGTGCGTGCTGCGTTGCAACAATACTATCCCGCGTGCGATGTGTCCATCCTCGGCATGACGACGCGCGGAGACCAGATTCTAGACCGTACGCTGTCGAAAGTCGGCGGCAAAGGGCTGTTCGTCAAGGAGCTGGAGATCGCGATGGCCGAGGGCCGCGCCGATCTCGCCGTGCACTCGCTCAAGGATGTGCCGATGGAGCTACCCGAGGGTTTCCTGCTCGCCGCCGTGATGGAGCGCGAGGACCCGCGCGACGCGCTGGTCTCGAGCCAGTTCGGCTCGCTCGACGAGATGCCCGCCGGCACCGTGGTGGGCACCTCCAGCCTGCGTCGCGAAGCCGCCCTGCGCACGCGCTACCCGCACCTGGAGATCCGTCCGCTGCGGGGCAATCTCGATACCCGCCTGGGCAAGCTGGACCGCGGCGACTACGCCGCCATCATCCTGGCCGCGGCCGGGCTCAAGCGCCTGGGCCTGGCCAGCCGCATCCGCGCCGTGCTGGATCCCGTCAGTTCGCTGCCGGCCGCGGGGCAGGGCGCGCTGGGCATCGAGATTCCCGCTGGCCGCCCTGAACTGGCCGCCTGGATCGCCCCGCTCAACCATGCGCCGAGTGCGCTGGCCGTGACCGCCGAGCGCGCCGTGTCGCGCATGCTGGGCGGCTCGTGCCAGGTGCCCTTGGCCGCGCATGCGCAGTGGGACGGCACCCGGTTGAGCATCGACGCCTTCGTGGCGCTACCGGACGGCACGCGCGGCGTGCGCGCCAGCTCGGCGGCCGTCGTGGCGGGTGCCGACGCAGCCGCCCAGGCCGAGGCGCTCGGCAAGGCCGTCGCGCAGGACTTGCTGGACCAGGGCGCAGCGGGGATCCTGGCTGCGCTGGCCGATCCGGCTTCTCCGCAAGCCCCCGCCTGAGGCCGGCCCATGCCCCGCCCGACCGTCGTTGTGACACGACCCGCCGGGCAGTCCCGGCAGCTGACCGAGGCGCTCTCGGCAGCCGGCCTGGACGTGCTCGGCTTTCCCCTGCTGGCGATCGGTCCCGCGGCCGACGAAGGCCCCCTGCGCGCCGCGCTGGCGCGGCTGGCGGACTTTGCGCTGGTGGTCTTCGTCAGCCCCAATGCGGTGGCCTTTGCACTCGACGCGCTGGCCCAGGTGCAGGACAAGCCCGCGCCGCAGTGGCCGCCATCCGTGCCGCTCGCGCTGGTGGGGCCCGCCAGCGTGGGTGCCCTGGCCGAGCGCGGGATCGCCTCGCCCGACTACCGGGTGATCGCGCCGGCGGGCAGCCATGCGCATGAAGCGGATGGCGCCAACGGGGGCGCAGACAGCAACGACATTCCCGATAGCGCGGATAGCATCGACAACGGCGATGCGCGCTTCGATTCCGAGGCCCTTTGGCAGCAGATCGAAAGCCGGCTTGGCATGCAGACGCTGGCCGGGCGCCAGGTCCTGATCATCCGCGGCAACGGCGGGCGCGACTGGCTGGCCGAGCGCCTGCGTGGCGCCGGCGCAGAGGTGAGCGCAGTCGAGGCTTACCAGCGCTCCGTGCCGACGCCCGGCAGCATGCAATGGCAAGCCGTGCGCGATGGCCTGAAGCCGGGTGCATCCCCGCAGGCGTGGCTGCTGACCAGCTCCGAAGCGGTGCGCAATCTCGACCGCATGGCCCGCGAGGCACTTAGCCCGCAGGAGCTGGCCGGCCTGCGCCAGGTGCAGTGCATTGCCCCCCATGCGAGAATCGCCGAACAGGCCGCCGCACTGGGCTTCGCCCATGTGCGGCGCGCCGCACCGGGCGACGGAGGGCTGCTCGCCGCGTGCCGCCGGTGGGCCCAGGCGCACGCCGGACCACCGGCGCCGATGCCGGCGGCGCCCCCGCTGGCCGTGGCCACGGCTGCGGTGGTGCCGGGGCCCGGGGCAACAGTGGCATTCGCGGCATCCGCGGCGTCTGCGGCGTCTGCCGCGGCAGCGGCGCCGGCCGCACCAGCCGCGCTGCCGACACCGGCGGCGCCCGAGCCCGGGCAAGACAATCGATCACCCGCAACATCGTCATCAACGTCAACGAAGGCCGATCGCGTGACGCAAGAACATACCGCTCCTCCCGCCGCCAGCCCGCCGTCCGCGGCCCCGGTGATGCCCGTCCGCGGCGCGTCGCGTTTCAATCCGTGGTGGCTGCTGCTCGCGCTGCTGATCCTCGCCATCGGCGGGGGCTTCTGGTGGCTGCAGCACCGTGTCGAGCACCTGACCCAGGAGCTGGCGCGGCGCCAGCAGAACAACGATGCGCTGGTGCAGGAGACGCGCGTGCTGTCGCGCAATGCGCAGGACACCGTCAAGGAACTGCAGGCCAAGGTCGGCGCGCTCGACGGCCAGGTCGGCGAGGCGCGCGACAAGCAATCCGCGCTGGAACAGGTCTACCAGGACCTGATGCGCAACCGCGACGACTGGGAGATCGCCGAGATCCAGCAGTTGCTCACCAACGCGGGCCAGCAGCTCCAGCTGACCGGCAATGTGCAGGTGGCGCTGGCCGCGCTGCAAAGTGCCGACACGCGCCTGGCGCGTACCGACAAGCCGCAGTACAACCTGCTGCGGCGGGCCATCGCGCGCGATGTCGCGCGCATGAAGGCGGTGCCCGATACCGACCTGACCGGCGCCGCCATCAAGCTCGACGAGGCCATCAACCAGATCGACGTGTTGCCGCTGCTGTCGAGCGAGCGCATGCTCGAGCGCAGCGAAGCCGATGCGCGCAAGGCCGACATCAAGGCTGACGTCAAGGCCGATCCCAGGACGGAGAAGGGCGCCACCGGCGCCAGGAACGGCGCGCGCGCCGATGCCGCGCCCCAGGCGGGCAACGCCATCGTCAACTGGTTCGGCGGGCTGTGGGGCAGCGTGCGCGACGAGCTGATGCAGGTCATCCGCATCCGCCGCGTCGACGATGCGCAGGCGCTGCTGCTGACCGGCGACCAGGGCTGGTTCCTGCGCGAGAACGTCAAGCTGCGCCTGCTCAATGCGCGCCTCGCGCTGCTGTCGCGCAACGAGCCGGTGTTCCGCAACGACCTGGCTGCCGCGCAAGCCATGATCGGCCGCTACTTCGATACCAAGTCGCGCCGCGTGCAGGCGGTGCTGACGCTGCTCAAGCAGGCCCAGGCCGGCGCCGTGTCAGTCCAGCTGCCGACCATGGCGGAAAGCCTCGGCGCGCTGCAGGCGCTCAAGAAGGAGTAGCGCATGCGGCTTCTGTTCTGGGTGGCGATCCTTTTTGGCGGCGCGGTCGGGCTGGCGCTGTTTACGCAATTCAATCAAAGCAACGTGGTGCTGTTCTACCCGCCGTACCGGGTCGAACTCTCGCTGAACCTGGCGCTGGCCCTGCTGCTGCTGGCGTTCTTCGTGGTCTGGACCATCCTCACCACCGTGCGGCATCTGTCGGAAATGCCGGGCCGCGCGGCGGCCTATCGCGAGCGCAGCCGCATGAACCGCGCGCAGGCCGCGTTGCGCGAGGCGATCGAGAACCTGTTCGCCGGCCGCTTCGCCCGGGCCGAGCGCACCGCGCGCGAAGCCCAGGCCTGGCCCGACCAGGCCCAGACCGCGGCGCTGATCGGTGCGCGCGCCGCCCACCGCATGCAGGAGATGGAGCGCCGCGACGCCTGGATGGCACAGGTCACCGGCGCCGAGCGCGAACAGGCGCGGCTGGTGTCGATGGCCGAGATGCTGGTCGACGCCCGCGACGCGGAAGGCGCGCTCGACACCATCGCGCAGCTGCAATCGCAGGGCTCCCGCCAGATCCACGTGCAGCGTATCGCGCTGCGCGCCCACCAGCACCTGAAGAACTGGTCCGAAGTGCTGCGCCTGGCGCGCTCGCTGGAAAAGCGCAATGCCCTGCATCCCGTGCTGGCGCTGCGCCTCAAGCAACTGGCCTGCGAGGCCCTGCTGGAAGAATGCCGCCACGACAGCGAGGCACTGCATGACCTGTGGCGCTCGCTGTCCTCCGACGAGCGCCGTGCCGCGCGCATCGCCGAGCCAGCCGCGCGCTACTTCGCGGCGCTGGGACGCCAGGACGAGGCGCGCAAGATCGTGGAAGACGCGCTCAAGGTCAACTGGGACAGCCGCCTGGTGCTGCGCTATGCCGAATGCGCCGAACCCGGCCACGCGCTGCCGCAGATCCAGCAGGCCGAGAAATGGCTGGCGCAGCATCCTGTCGATGCCGACCTGTATTTCGCGCTGGGCACGCTGTGCCTGGGCGAGAAGCTATGGGGCAAGGCCCAGTCGAGCTTCGAGCGGGCGCTCAAGTATGCCGACGACGAATCACAGCGCAGGCTGCGGGTGCGCGCGCACCTGGCGCTGGGCCGCCTCTACGAGGAGACCGAGCGGCCCGAGGAAGCGCAGAAGCACTATCGGGAAAGCGCCATGCTGGCAGCGTGAAGGCTGGCGCCGCGGGCTGCAAGGCGCGCGGTGCCGTGCGCCGGCGAACCTCATCGGGCGAACCTCATTCCTCCCCGCCCTGACCGGATTCCGTCCGGTTCTCCTTCACCACCGCATACCGCGCCAGCGTTTCCTTGCGTGCCACATCGTGCTGCACGAGCGGGCGTGGATAGTCCTCGCCGAGCGTCACCCCGGCGCCCGCCAGGACATCGTCGGGTGCCGTCCAGGGTGCGTGGATGTACTTGTCGGGCAGGCGCGCCAGTTGCGGCAGGTACTTGCGGATGAAGCGCCCCTGCGGGTCGAACTTCTCCGACTGCGTCACCGGATTGAAGATGCGGAAATACGGCTGCGCATCGCAGCCGGTGGAGGCGGCCCATTGCCAGCCGCCGTTGTTGGCGGAGAAATCGAAATCGTTGAGCTGGTCGGCGAAATACTGCTCGCCGCGCCGCCAGTCCACGCCCAGGTCCTTGACCAGGAAGCTGGCCACCACCATGCGCAGGCGGTTGTGCATATAGCCGCTCTGACGGATCTGCAGCATGGCCGCATCCACCAGCGGGTAGCCGGTGCGGGCGTCGCGCCAAGCCTCGAAGTAGCGCTCGCCGGTGGCGCCGGCCGCCCAGCGGATGGCATCGTAGGCCGGATGGAAGGCATGCCCGGCGGCCACGCGCGGATGGTGATGCAGGATCATGAAATAGAAATCGCGCCAGATCAGCTCGGACAGCCAGGTGGCTGCGCCCGCGCTGTCGGCGCCGCCGCGCAGCGTGGCGGCGTGTGCGGCGCGGGCCAGCGTGCGGATCGACAGCGTGCCGAAGCGCAGGTGCACAGACAGGTAGCTCGGGCCGCGCAGGGCGGGAAAGTCGCGCCGCCGCGCGTAGTCGCCCATGCGTTCGCAGAACTCCTCGAACAGGGCGTGGGCGCCTTCGCTCCCCGTCGGCATGGCGATCTCGGCCAGGTTGGACGGCGCGAAGCCCAGCGCCTGCAGCGTGGGCAACGCCCGCGCATGGGCCTTGGGCACCGGGGCGAGCGCCGAAAGCCAAGGCTCGACCGGATAGGGCCGCAGGTCGAACGGCAGCAGCGCCTTGAGCCAGGCGTTCTTGTACGGTGTGAACACCGAGAACGGCTTGCCCTGGCCGGTCAGGATCTCGTCGCGCTCGAAGATCACCTGGTCCTTGAAGGTGAAGAAGACGCGGGACGCATCGGCCAGGGCTTGCCTGACATGGGTGTCGCGAGCCTGCGCGGCGGGTTCGTAGTCGTGGTTGACGAAGACGGCCTGGGCATCCAGTTCGGCGGCCAGCGCGGGGATCGCCGCGCGCGCCGTGGCATTGAGCACGATCAAGCCGCCGCCGGCTGCCTTCAGGGTGGCCTCCAGCGAGGCCAGCGAGGCCAGGATGAACGCCACCCGGCGGTCGGCGGCCAGGCCGCGCGCGAGCAGCGGATCGAGGATCTCGCGGTCGAATACGAACACGCACCACACCCGGCGGCAGTGCTTGAGGGCATAATGCAGCGCCGCGTGATCGTCGGCGCGCAGGTCGCGCCGGAACCAGACCAGGCCGCGCTCGAACTGCCTGTCGATCCGGTAGGGCTGGCGCGCGCCGGCAGGGGAGAGGGGCAAGATCGGACGCTCCGCGGGATGAAGCCTGCTACCCTACCATACGGATGCGTGCAGGCGGCCGAGGCGCCGCATTGCCGCAATGCGCTGTGACGGACGCGTCCGAATTTCCAGTTTTCCAAGATTTCCAGATAGCAAGAAGCAAGACATGGCCACCACACTCGACCGCATCCTCCAATCGCAAGGCTTCGGCACCCGCCGCTACTGCGGCGACCTGATCGGCGCTGGCCTGGTCGAAGTCGACGGCGTGTTGTGCGAGGACCCGCGCGCGCAGTTCGAGGTCGAAGGGCTGCGCCTGACCGTGGACGGCGAGGCGTGGATCGGCCACGCCAAGGCCTACCTGATGCTCAACAAGCCGGTCGGCTACGAGTGCTCGCAGCGCCCGCGCCACCATCCCAGCGTCTACAACCTGCTGCCGGTGCCGCTGCGCCAGCGCGAGGTGCAGGCGGTGGGCCGGCTGGACCAGGACACCACCGGGCTGCTGCTGCTGTCGGACGACGGCCAGTTCATCCACGCGCAGACCTCGCCCAAGAAAAAGGTGCCCAAGGTCTATGAGGTGACGACGGCCGAGCCGGTCACGCAGGCCCAGGTCGACGCGCTGGTGGCCGGCGTGCAGCTGGAAGACGAACCCGCGCCGATCGCCGCGGTGGCTTGCGAGGCCACCGGCGAGCGCAGCCTGCGCCTGACGCTGTCGGAGGGCAAGTACCACCAGGTCAAGCGCATGGTGGTCGCGGCCGGCAACCACGTGGACGCGCTGCACCGCAGCGCCATCGGCGGGCTGGTGCTGGAAGCGGCGCTGGCGCTGGGCGAATGGCGCTGGCTGACGCCGGACGACCTGGCCGCGCTGAAGCGCATGGAATAGGGTGCGCGCGGCGACGCGCACCGGGGACCGGAGCGGAAGCGCCGGCATGCTGCGATGCGGCATGGGCGAATCTTTTCCGGACGGACGGCTTTGATTTGATAAAATGCAGGGATGGCGACGCTGGAAGCCCCAATCAATCTCACCAATCAGTTCCTGATTGCCATGCCCGGCATGGCAGACCCGACCTTTTCGGGTTCCGTCGTCTACTTGTGCGAGCACAACGACCGCGGCGCGCTGGGCCTGGTGATCAATCGGCCTATCGACATCGATATGGCCACGCTGTTCGACAAGATCGACCTCAAGCTCGAGATCCAGCCGGTGGCGCAGCAGCCCGTGTACTTCGGCGGGCCGGTGCAGACCGAGCGTGGCTTCGTGCTGCATGATCCGGTCGGCATCTACGTCTCTTCGCTGGCGGTGCCTGGCGGACTCGAGATGACCACCTCCAAGGACGTGCTGGAAGCCGTGGCCAACGGCAGCGGCCCGCATCGCTTCCTGCTCACGCTGGGCTATGCCGGCTGGGGCGCGGGGCAGCTCGAGGAGGAGCTCAGCCGCAACGGCTGGCTGACAGTCCAGGCTGACCCCGAGATCATCTTCAGCGTGCCTCCCGAAGAGCGCTTCGCCGCCGCCATCCGCCTGCTGGGCATCGACTTCACCATGCTCTCGGGCGAGGCCGGGCATGCCTGAGGGCGCAGCGGCGCACGTGCCGCGCCCGCTGCCCACCGACGGCACCGTCCTGGCATTCGATTACGGCGAAAAGAAGATCGGCGTCGCGCTTGGCAATTTCATCACGCGCGAGGCGCGGCCCCTCACCATCCTGCCCAATCCCACCGTGGAAGCCCGCTTCGAGGCGGTGACGGCGCTGATCAAGGAATGGGCGCCGGTCCAGCTGGTGGTGGGCATGCCCATCAAGCCGGATGGCGGCGAGCAGCCTTCCATGCGCCTTGCGCGCCGCTTTGGCAACCAGCTCAACGGCCGCTTCGGCTTGCCGGTGGAATGGGTGGACGAGCGCTACACCTCGCGGCTGGCCCAGATGGCCGGTTATCGCCCGGGCGAGCTCGACGCGGAAGCCGCCCGCCTTATCCTGCAACAGTACTTCGACCAGCATCCCCTATGACCCAGACTTCCTCTCCAGACGCCGAGGCGCTCTACCGAACGCTGCGTGACCAGGTGCAGGCAGCGCTGCCTGCGGCCGAGCGCGCGCAATGGTCGGTGGCCGGCATTTATTCCGGTGGCGCCTGGATTGCCGAGCGGCTGGCCGCCGACCTGCAACTGGCCGGCCACGGGGTCATCAACGTCGCCTTTCACCGCGACGACTATGCCAAGAAGGGCCTGCACAGCCAGGCCCAGCCCACCACGCTGCCGTTCGACGTGCAGGACCGCAAGATCCTGCTGATCGACGACGTGCTCGCCACCGGCCGCACCATCCGCGCCGCCGTCAACGAACTGTTCGACTACGGCCGCCCGGCCCGCGTGGCGCTGGCGGTGCTGGCGGACCGCGGCGGGCGCGAACTGCCGGCCGCCGCCGATTTCGTCGCCGCGCATATCGAGCTGCCGCCCGGCACCACGCTGGTGCTGTCGCACCAGGGCGCCGGCGCCGACATGCGCTTCGCCTTCGCCGTCGAGGCCACCGGCAACTGAGGCCGCCCGCTGCCGGGCTGGCGCGCGGGGATCCACCCCGGCACGCCAGCCTGGCTTGCAAGCTCAGCAACACAAGTCCGCTCCAGACCAGCCAATCGCCGCCGCCCGGCCCTCTCCAACTGCCATGATCAAGACGTTCCGCAACCCGCAACTGACCAAGAACGGCGAGCTCAAGCACCTGCTGTCGATCGAAGGCCTGTCGCGCGAGATGATCGCGCACATCCTCGACACCGCCAGCCAGTTCGTCTCGCTGTCCGACTCCGACCGCGACGTGAAGAAGGTGCCGTTGCTACGCGGCAAAAGCGTGTTCAACCTGTTCTTCGAGAACTCCACGCGCACCCGCACCACCTTCGAGATCGCCGCCAAGCGGCTCTCGGCGGACGTGCTCAACCTGAACATCAACGCCTCGTCCACCAGCAAGGGCGAGTCGCTGCTCGACACCATCAACAACCTGTCGGCGATGTCGGCCGACATGTTCGTGGTGCGCCATGCCAGCTCCGGCGCGCCCTACCTGATCGCCGAGCATGTCGCGCCGCATGTCCACGTGATCAACGCCGGCGACGGCCGCCACGCGCACCCCACGCAGGGGCTGCTCGACATGTACACGATCCGCCATTACAAGCAGGACTTCACCAAGCTCACGGTGGCCATCGTGGGCGACATCCTGCACTCGCGCGTGGCGCGCTCCGACATCCACGCGCTGACCACGCTGGGCGTGCCCGAAGTGCGCGCCATCGGCCCGCGCACGCTGCTGCCGTCCGGACTGGAACAGATGGGCGTGCGCGTCTTCCATAACATGGAAGAAGGGATGAAGGGCGTCGACGTGGTGATCATGCTGCGCCTGCAGAACGAGCGCATGAGCGGCGCGCTGCTGCCGTCGGCGCAGGAATACTTCAAGGCCTATGGCCTGACGCCCGAGCGGCTGGCGCTGGCCAGGCCCGACGCCATCGTGATGCACCCGGGTCCGATGAACCGCGGCGTGGAGATCGACTCCGCCGTGGCCGACGGCCCGCAATCCGTGATCCTCAACCAGGTGACCTTCGGCATCGCCGTGCGCATGGCGGTGATGGGGATCGTGGCCGGAAACCACGACTGAATCGCGCCGTAGCCGCACCATTGCGTCCCAGCCAGAACAACCGAAACAAGCCAAGCGACACGATATGAAGATCCACATCAAGGGCGGCCGCCTGATCGACCCGGCCGCGAACATCGATGCGCAGCAAGACCTTTACATCGCCGCCGGCAAGGTCGTCGGCGTCGGCAGCGCGCCGGCGGACTTCCATGCCAACAAGACCATCGACGCCAGCGGGCTGGTCGTCTGCCCGGGCCTGGTCGACCTGTCCGCGCGCCTGCGCGAGCCCGGCTACGAATACAAGGCCACGCTGGAGTCCGAAGTGGCCGCCGCCACCGCCGGCGGCGTGACCAGCCTGGTCTGCCCGCCCGACACCGACCCGGTGCTCGACGAGCCCGGCCTGGTGGAAATGCTCAAGTTCCGCGCGCGCACGCTCAACCAGACCCACGTCTATCCGCTCGGCGCGCTCACGCTCGGCCTCAAGGGCACGACCCTGACCGAGATGTCGCAGCTCACCGAAGCTGGCTGCATCGGCTTCTCGCAGGCCGAGGCCCCGATCCACAACACCCAGGTGCTGCTGCGCGCGCTGCAATACGCGCAGACCTTCGGCTTCACGGTGTGGCTGCGCCCCGAGGACCCCTACCTTGGCGGCGGCGTGGCCGCCAGCGGCGCGGTGGCGTCGCGCCTGGGGCTGTCCGGCGTCTCGGTGATCGCCGAAACCGTGCGCCTGCACACCATCTTCGAACTGATGCGCAGCACCGGCGTGCGCGTGCACCTGTGCCGCCTGTCGTCCGCCGCCGGTATCGAACTGGTGCGCCAGGCCAAGCGCGAAGGCCTCGCCGTCACCTGCGACGTCAATATCCATCACGTCTCGCTGACCGACATGGACATCGGCTACTTCAACTCGCAGATGCGCTTCTCGCCGCCGCTGCGCAGCGGCCGTGACCGCGACGCCATCATCGCCGGCCTGGCCGACGGCACCATCGATGCCCTGTGCTCCGACCACACCCCGGTGGACGACGACGAAAAGCTGCTGCCCTTCGCCGAAGCCTCGCCCGGCGCCACCGGCCTCGAACTGCTGCTGCCGCTGACGCTGCGCTGGGCCGCGGAACACAAGGTCCCCCTGGCCAAGGCGCTCGCCCGCATCACCGCCGAACCCGCCCGCGTGCTCGGCCTGCCGGCCGGCACCCTGACCAGCGGCAGCACCGCGGATATCTGCATCTTCCATCCCGAACAGGAATGGAAGGTCGAGCGGCGCGCGCTCAAGAGCCAGGGCAAGAACTCGCCATGGCTCGGCTATGACATGCGCGGCCGCGTACGCACCACGCTGGTCAGCGGCCACGTGGTCTACGAACTGCACTGACGTCATGCCGGAGAGCCTTGCATGATCTGGCTGCGCAAGACCGCGCTCATCCTGCACCTGCTGCGCGGCCTGCTCACGTGCGCGCTGCTGTTCCCGTGGCTGGGCACCGAATCGCGTCAATGGCATATCCGGCGCTGGTCGCGCCGGCTGCTGCGCATCTGCGGGATCACGGTCGAAGTGCAAGGGCTCAAGCCGGGAGAAGCGCCGCCGCGCGGCGCCATGGTGGTGTCCAACCATATTTCCTGGCTCGACATCTACGTCATCAACACCTGGCAGCCGGTGCGCTTCGTCGCAAAATCAGAGATCCGTGACTGGCCCGTGATTGGCTGGCTGTGCGCCCAGACCGGCACCATCTTCATCGAACGGGCCCGCAAGCGTGACGCACACCGCGTTTTGCACGCCATCACCGACGTGATGCTGCAGGGCGACCTGGTATGCGTGTTCCCGGAAGGCACCACCACCGACGGCACCAGCGTGCTGCCGTTCCACGCCAACCTGATGCAGGCGCCGATTTCGGGCGGGCTGCCGGTGCAACCGGTCGGGCTGGCTTACCTGGACACCGCCACCGGGCAGCCCACCCTGGCACCGGCGTATATCGGGGACCTGAGCTTGCTCGATACGCTCGATGCGGTGCTGCGGGCGAGGCCGATCACGGCACGGCTGTGCTTTGCTCCGGCCATCGCCGCGGCCAGTGCCAGCCGGCGGGAGCTGGCGCAGGCGGCGTGGGAGGTGGTGGGGCATCTGAGCCAGGGGGCGCAGCACCATGCGCTGGAGGTGGTGGGGCGGGTCAATGGCGGCGTGACTCCGCCTGCCACCGACCTTCCCGGCCTTCCCGGCCTTCCCGAACTCACGGACGAAGGCACGCCCGCGCCAGCCACCTCGCAGTAGGCGGCAAGCCGCCCGGATGGCATTACGCCAGAGGGTCGCAATACTGCGGGCACTCGACCTGCACCAAGGTCCGCTCGGCCGGATCCGCCGCCAGCCGCGCGGCCGTCAGCTTGCCGCCCCAGACGCAGCCCGTATCCAGCGCCATCAGGTTCGGCCGCATTACCAGCCCGAGGGTCGACCAGTGCCCGCACACCACGGTGGTGCCCTCCGTCCGGCGGCCGGGGATGTCGAACCAGGGCATGTAACCCGCCGGCGAGCCGCCCGGGCCTTCCTTGGTCTTGAGGTCCATCACGCCGTCCGTACGACAGAAGCGCAGGCGGGTGAGGGCGTTGACAACGACCCGGTGGCGGTCGATGCCGCGCAGGCTGTCGTCCCAGTGGTCCGCGGCGTTGCCGAAAACATCGGCCAGGAAGGTTTTCCAGTCGGGGCCCTGCAGCTCGCGCTCGACTTCCCGGGCCAGCTCCATGGTCTGGTCGGCGCTCCACTGGGGTAGCACGCCGGCGTGGACCAGGAGAAAGCCGTTTTCATGGATGGCCATCGGGCGGTGGCGCAGCCATGTGATTAATTCATCGCAATCCGGCGCGCCAAGAAGATCGTCCAGCGTATCGCTGCGCCCGCGCTTGCGCACGCCCGCGGCCACCGCCAGGAAATGGATGTCGTGGTTGCCGAGGACGGATTCGGCGCGGGCGCCGAGTTCGCGCACGGTGCGCAGGGTACGCAGCGAGGCGGGGCCGCGGTTGATGAGGTCGCCGACAAAGCGCAGGGCGCTGTCCTGGGGCAGGCGAGCGACCAGTTCGTCCAGCGAACCGGCACAGCCCTGGAGGTCGCCGATGGCGAAATGATGTTTTTGGGTCACAAATAGGGGCCGGTTAAGCATTGCGCCAGGTCTTCACCCGGTTGGCATTTGGTGGCACGGATACGTTACAACACGCTACAAAAAAAAGGGGGAGCATCTCAAGCAGGGGGGGTCTGTCGGATAGAATACCGCCACTTCTGCAAATACTTAACATGACGCCGCCCGTTTCGGGCCCGGCGGAGACTTGGCATTCGCCGTGTTCTCGAATATCAGATAGCAGGGAGCCCTGGTCTTGTCCCAAATACTTGTCACTGGTGGCGCCGGTTTCATCGGTGCCAATTTCGTTCTTGACTGGCTGCGCGATGACAGCGCGGACGCGGTTGTCAACGTGGACAAGCTGACGTATGCGGGCAACCTGGAATCCCTGGCATCGCTGCAGGGCAATAGCCGCCACACCTTCTCCCGCACCGACGTCTGCGACCGGGCGGCGCTGGACCGGCTCTTCGACAGGCACCGGCCCCGCGCCGTGATCCACTTTGCCGCCGAAAGCCACGTCGACCGCTCGATCGAAGGACCGGGCGCATTCATCCAGACCAATGTTGTCGGCACGTTCACCTTGCTGGAGGCCGCGCGCGCCTATTGGCAAAGCCTTCCGGTCCCGGAGCGCGAGGCTTTCCGCTTCCTGCACGTCTCCACGGACGAGGTATTCGGTTCCCTGAAAGATAGTGATCCTGCCTTCACGGAGACCACGGCCTACACTCCGAATAGTCCGTATTCGGCATCCAAGGCCGGTGCTGACCACCTGGTGCGGGCTTATCACCATACCTATGGCTTGCCGGTCCTGACCACGAACGGTTCAAATAGCTATGGCCCCTATCACTTTCCCGAGAAGCTGATCCCGCTGGTCATTACCCGGGCCCTGGCTGGCGAGCCGTTACCGGTCTACGGCGACGGACTTAACGTAAGGGACTGGCTCTACATTGCGGATCATTGCGCTGCTATCCGCGCGGTGCTGGCCCATGGGCGGCCTGGGGAGACCTACAACGTCGGGAGCGGAAACGAGAAGGCCAACCTCGACGTGGTCGGGGCCCTGTGCGATCTCCTCGACGAACTGCGGCCGAAGGCCAGCGGTTCCTATCGCAGCCAGATCACCTTCGTTGCCGACCGTCCCGGCCACGACCGGCGCTATGCGGTCGATTCGCACAAGCTCCGGACAGAACTAGGCTGGATCTGCGAGGAGACCTTCGAGTCGGGACTGCGCAAGACGGTTCAGTGGTATCTGGACAATCCGCAGTGGATCGAGCGCATGACCTCCGGAGAGTATCGGAAGGCGCGAGAATGACCGATGTGCGCAATAATCCATCTCACGTGCCGACGCTTCTTGTAACAGGAAGCAACGGCCAGGTGGGGTTCGAATTGCGGCGTGCCCTGATGCCACTCGGGCGCGTGATCGCGCTCGACCGCGCTGCCTGCGACCTGGCGCGTGCCGACAGTATCCGCCATGCCGTGCAGGAATATCGCCCCGACGTCATCGTCAATGCCGCGGCCTGCACTAGCATGGATAAGGCCGAAGTCGACGCGGAGGGCGCATTTGCCGTGAATGCCACCGCCGTCGGTATTCTTGCCGAGGAAGCGAAGCGGCTCGGCAGCCTCTTCGTGCACTATTCAACGGATTGTGTTTTCGATGGGCGGCAAGACGTTCCTTATACGGAAACGGATGCGGTGAATCCCATTTCCGTCTATGGGCGGAGTAAGCTGGCAGGGGAGCAGGCCATCGCAGACGTGGAGCCAGCCGCACTTGTTTTGCGAACAAGCTGGGTGGCTGGCGCGCACGGCCGCAATTTTGCCAAGACCATGCTGCGCTTCGGCCGCGAACAGGCCTCGATCCGAGTGATCCGGGACCGTTTCGGCGCACCCACGGGCGCCGCCCTGATTGCCGACGTGACGGCGCAGATCGTGGCGCGGCAATGGCTGTTCGGCGACCGGCAGGCGTTCCCGCACGGTATCTACCATCTTGCCGCGGCGGGTGAAACCAGTCCTTATGGCTATGCCAGCGAAGTGCTGCAGTATGCGGCGGACAAAGGTCTGGCGCTGAAGACCGGCCCCGCGCAGCTGCAGGCGATTCCAGCAAGCGAATACCCGTTGCCGGCGGCCCGGCTGGCCAGCGCCCGGCTCGATACCGGCAAGCTGCGCGCTACCTTCGGCATTCATTTGCCGGACTGGCGCGAAGGCGTGCATCACCTGCTCGATCAGATCCTGCCGGAGGTGGGCCAGCCATGAACCTGAAAGCGACGCCTACGGCCCTGCCGGAAGTGCTGATACTTGAACCGAGGGTGTTTGCCGACGATCGCGGGCATTTTTTCGAAAGCTTCAATGCGCGCGAGTTCGAAAATGCAACGGGTTTTAGCGGTGTTTTTGTGCAGGATAATCACAGCCTGTCGGCAAGAAATGTGATTCGTGGCCTGCATTACCAGATCGGGCGCCCGCAAGGAAAACTGGTCCGGGTTGTGGCGGGGGAAATTTTCGACGTGGCGGTGGATCTGCGGCGTCAGTCGCCGCGCTTCGGGCAATGGGTAGGAATGACGCTGTCACGAAGGAGCGGCCAGCAATTGTGGGTCCCACCGGGTTTTGCGCACGGCTTCCTGGTTTTATCGGACACGGCGGAAGTGATTTATAAGACAACAGAATACTGGAGCCAGAGCCATGAACGGACCATCGCGTGGGACGAACCGCAGTTGGGCATTTCCTGGCCTCTCGAGGGGCGGCCGATTCTGTCGGAGAAGGATCGCCACGGCGCTCTCCTTGCCGAGGCGGATGTCTTTGCCTGAAGCCAGCGCGGCCACAGTGCCGGCGCGTGTGCCGGCAGTCCGTTGTGACGACTAATTCAAGAACAATCATGCTGCTCAAGAAAATCTCGGAGATGTCGCGTCAGAAGAAGATTCTGCTGATGCTGGTGCTCGATTTCTTTTTACTGCCGCTGTCGCTCTGGTCGGCGGTCGGATTGCGCACGGATCATTGGCAGGTCAGCTCGCAATACCCCATCGGCCTGTACTTCGTCACCTCCCTCGTTGCGATTCCGGTCTTTATCAAGCTGGGCTTGTACCGGTCGGTGGTGCGGTATATGGAGGACCGGGCCATTCTGACCATCGTGGCCGCAGTCACCATTTCGATCGGTATATTCGGGTCGCTGATTTTCTTCCTGGGCCTGTCCAACGTGCCGCGCGGGGCATTGCTGATCTACTGGCTGCTTGCCATCGTCTATATCGTCTGCAGTCGGTTCTTCGTGCGGGCGGCGTTCAGGATGCTGCCATCGTTCGGGCACCAGGGGCAGAAGGTCGTGATCTATGGCGCCGGCGACGCCGGCCGGCAGCTTGCCGTCGCGCTGGGCGTCGGCACGGAGTACGAGCCCGTGGCGTTCGTTGACGACGACGTGGCCAAGCGCGGGCTGAGCATCGCCGGGATCAAGGTCCACGGCGCGGACGAACTGCCGGCGCTGGTCAGGCGGCTCGCGGTCCAGCAGGTGCTGATCGCCATCCCGTCGGCATCGCGCAGCAGGCGTATCGAGATCGTCAACGCGCTCGAGCCGCTGGCTGTCGAGGTGCGCGCCGTGCCCGGCATGGCCGAGATGGTTTCCGGCGAGGTGCGCCTGGACGACGTGCGCGAGGTCGAGATCGACGAATTGCTGGGGCGCGACGTGGTGGCGCCCAACAAGAAGCTGTTGATGGGCAATATCGACGGCAAGAGCGTCATGGTGACCGGCGCGGGCGGCTCCATCGGTTCCGAGCTCTGCCGGCAGATCATCAAGAACAATCCGTTGCGGCTGGTCCTGTATGAGCAGTCCGAGTTTGCCTTGTACGCGCTCGAATACGAGTTGCAGCAGACCATCCTGGCGAAGGGGCTGTCGATCGAACTGGTGCCGGTGCTCGGCTCGGTGCAGAACGGCGAGCGGGTGTACGGGATCATGTCCCGCTACGGCGTGCAGACGATCTACCATGCGGCGGCCTACAAGCACGTGCCGATCGTCGAGTTCAACATGACCGAGGGCATCCTGAACAACACCGTTGGCACGCGGGTCACGGCGGAGGCGGCGATCCGTGCCAACGTCGAAGCGTTCGTGCTGATCTCGACCGACAAGGCGGTGCGCCCGACCAATGTCATGGGGGCAAGCAAGCGCATGGCCGAGCTCTGCCTGCAGGCCTTTGCGCAGGAGCCGCACGTGCGCACCCGCTTCAGCATCGTCCGCTTCGGCAACGTGCTCGGGTCGAGCGGGTCGGTGGTGCCGCTGTTCCGGACGCAGATCGCGAGCGGCGGTCCGGTGACCGTCACCCACCCGGACATCATCCGTTATTTCATGACGATCCCGGAGGCGGCCCAGCTTGTTATCCAGGCCGGCGCGATGGGGGGCGACGGCGAGGTATTCGTGCTCGATATGGGCCAGCCGGTGAAAATCGTCGACCTGGCCCGTCGCATGATTCACCTGAGCGGATTCCAGGTGCGCGACGAAAACAATCCGGATGGGGATATCGAGATTGAATTTACCGGCCTGCGCCCGGGCGAGAAGCTTTACGAGGAACTGCTGATCGGCGACGCCGTCAGCGGCACGGGCCATCCGCGCATCATGAAAGCGGACGAGTCCTGCCTGAGCCGCGAGAAACTCGACGAAGAAATGCGCAGCCTTATCGCGGCCTGCGATTGCAACGACTGCGAGGCGATCCGCACCATTCTCCTCGAATGCGTATCGGGTTTCCGTCCCGACCGCGACATCAAGGACCACCTGCATGAAGAGCCGGCACCCCGTATCCGCCTGCTGCGCTAAGGCCGGAACGTTGATCCGGCCGCAAGGCGCAGGCATGCGCGGGCGGGCGCACCCCGTGTGCCGGCAACGCCGCGCCACGGCGCCATTTCGTTTCGGAGCACTGAAACTATGGCAAAATGCCGGGAGTTTTTGTCCTGTGCCAGCCATTGGGCAAGTGGGCAAGAGACGGAGGCAGGACGCAGTCTTGCGTCCCGTCGCAATCGCTCGCGCCGCCTTCCCCCTCGTCTTCCTCACCTGGCCCGCAGATTCCTGCATGCCAGGCTGCAACGCCCCAATCGTGTCATGAGCCGTCAATGCCCGATTGCGCATCGGAAGATGCCTGTATTTAGAAATGTGAAGATATGTAAGGCGACGGCGGATTATTTTCGGGAATGCGGAGTCATGGCGACGGAGCAGAGTTTTTTCCGGCCGCCGCTTTGTGTAAGCAAATATTGGCTTGAGAAATGAGAATTACTATTATCGGAACCGGCTATGTGGGGCTTGTGACAGGTACCTGCCTGGCCGAATTGGGAAACAATGTTTTCTGCCTTGACGTAGACGCCAAGAAAATCGATTTGCTGAACGGTGGCGGGGTGCCCATCTACGAACCGGGTCTCAAGGCCCTGATCGACCGGAACCGCGCGGCAGGCCGACTCAAATTCTCGACGGACGTGGCCGCCAGCGTGGCCCATGGCGAAATCCAGTTCATCGCCGTCGGCACGCCGCCGGACGAAGACGGCTCGGCCGACCTGAAATACGTCATCGAGGCCGCCCGCAATATCGGCCGCCACATGGACGCGTTCAAGGTGATCGTCGACAAGTCGACGGTGCCGGTCGGTACCGCCGACAAGGTCAAGGCCGCGATCGCGGAAGAGCTGGCGAAGCGCGAAGCGTCCCATCTCGGCTGCGCGGTCGTCTCCAATCCGGAGTTCCTGAAGGAAGGCGCGGCCGTCGAGGACTTCATGCGTCCCGACCGTATCGTGGTTGGCGTGTCGGCCGACGAGGCCGGCGACAAGGCAAAGGCGATGATGCGTACGCTGTATGCCCCGTTCAACCGGAACCATGAACGCATGTATTTCATGGACGTGCGTTCGGCGGAGTTCACCAAGTATGCGGCCAACGCCATGCTGGCCACCCGCATCAGCTTCATGAACGAGCTGGCGAATCTCGCCGACCGCGTCGGCGCGGACATCGAACTGGTGCGCCAGGGCATCGGCTCCGACCCCCGCATCGGCTATAGCTTCCTGTACGCCGGCATCGGCTACGGCGGCTCGTGTTTCCCGAAGGACGTGCAGGCGCTGGCGAGGACGGCGGCGCAGTTCGGCCAGTCGATGCATGTGCTGGACGCCGTCGAGCAGGTCAACGAGGCGCAGAAGCGCGTGCTGATCGACAAGATCCTGGCGCGTTTCGGCAACGATCTCGCGGGCAAGCGCTTTGCCATCTGGGGCCTGGCGTTCAAGCCGGAAACCGACGACATGCGCGAGGCGCCGAGCCGCATCATCATCCGGGAACTGCTCGAGCGCGGCGCCGTGGTGCACGCGCACGACCCGGTGGCCACCGAGGAGGCGCGCCGCGTGCTGGCCCAGGACCTGGCCGATATGCCGGAGGCCTTGCCGCACCTGCATTTCGCCGACCAGCCCGAGGCCGCCCTGGACGGCGTCGATGCGCTGGTGATCGTCACCGAGTGGAAGGCGTTCCGCAGCCCCGACTTCGAGGCCATGCGCAGCGAAATGAAGACCCCCCTGATTTTCGATGGCCGCAATCTGTTCGACCCGACTTCGATGAAGAAACAGGGCTTCGAATATTTCGGTATCGGCCGCTCCTAGAACAAAGTCTTGAACATGCGAAATTACAATTCCCGCCAGCGTATCCTGGTGACCGGTGGCGCCGGCTTCCTCGGCTCGCATCTTTGCGATCGGCTGATCGAGCAGGGCAACGAAGTGCTGTGCGTCGACAACCTGTTCACGGGCGCCAAGCAGAACATCGAACACCTGCTCGGCAATCCGCGCTTCGAGTTCATGCGCCACGACGTGACCTTCCCGCTGTTCGTGGAAGTGGACCAGATCTACAACCTGGCTTGCCCGGCCTCGCCCGTGCATTACCAGCACGATCCGGTGCAGACCACCAAGACCTCGGTCCACGGCGCCATCAACATGCTGGGCCTGGCCAAGCGGCTCGGTGCCAAGATCTTCCAGGCCTCCACCAGCGAGGTCTACGGCGACCCGGTCGTGCATCCGCAACCCGAGGCATACTGGGGCAATGTGAACCCCATCGGCATCCGCTCCTGCTACGACGAAGGCAAGCGCTGCGCCGAAACCCTGTTCTTCGACTACTACCGCCAGCACGGCCTGGAGATCAAGGTCGCGCGGATCTTCAATACCTACGGCCCGCGCATGCACCAGAACGATGGCCGCGTGGTGTCGAACTTCATCATGCAGGCCTTGCGTGGCGAGCCGATCACCGTGTTCGGCGAAGGCAAGCAAACGCGTTCGTTCTGTTTCGTCGATGACCTGATCGACGGCTTCGTCGCCATGATGGACACGCCGAAGGAATTCACTGGCCCGATGAACCTGGGCAACCCGCACGAGATGACGATGCTCGAGCTGGCGACCCACGTAATCGAGCTGACCGGCTCTCGCTCGACCATCGAGTTCAAGCCGCTGCCGGCCGACGATCCCACGCAACGCCGCCCCGACACCCGCCTTGCCGAGGAAGTGATCGGCTGGAATCCTTCGGTGCATTTCCGCGACGGACTTGCCAAGACGGTCGATTACTTCAAGCGCTTTGTTTAAGCGCCCCAGATCATATTCGGAAGAGATACGCAATGTTTGATAACAAGTCTATTTTGATCACGGGCGGTACGGGCTCGTTTGGCAAGAAGTACGCGCGCACCATTCTCGGTCGCTACAAGCCCAAGCGCCTGGTGATTTATTCGCGCGACGAACTCAAGCAGTTCGAGATGCAGCAGGAGATCGACGCGCCGCCGATGCGCTACTTCATCGGTGACGTTCGCGATGGCGAGCGCCTCTCGCAGGCCATGCGCGGGATCGACTACGTCATTCACGCCGCCGCGCTCAAGCAGGTGCCGGCCGCGGAATACAACCCGCTCGAGTGCATCAAGACCAATATCCACGGCGCCGAGAACGTCATCAACGCGGCGATCGCCAATAACGTCCACAAGGTGATCGCGCTGTCGACCGACAAGGCCGCCAACCCGATCAACCTCTACGGCGCGACCAAGCTGGCGTCGGACAAGCTGTTCGTCGCGGCCAACAATATGGTCGGTGCCAACCAGACCTCGTTCGCGGTGGTGCGCTACGGCAACGTGGTTGGCTCGCGCGGCTCGGTGGTTCCGTTCTTCGAGCAACTGCTGGCCAAGGGCGAGAAGGAATTGCCGATCACGCACGCGGACATGACCCGCTTCTGGATCAGCCTGCAGGACGGCGTCGATTTCGTGCTGAAGAATTTCGAGCGCATGCATGGCGGCGAGATCTTCGTGCCGAAGATCCCTTCGATCCGCATTACCGACCTGGCCGAAGCGGTTGCGCCTGGCGTGGCCACCCGCGTGATCGGCATCCGCCCCGGCGAGAAGCTGCACGAGATCATGTGCCCGGCCGACGACTCCCACCTGACGCTCGAGTTCAAGGACCACTATGTCCTGCGCCCGACCATCAAGTTCCATCACTCGGACATCGACTACACCGTCAATGCGCTGGGCGAGACGGGCACGCGCGTCAGCCAGGGCTTCGAGTACAACTCCGGCAACAACCCGCATTTCCTCACCCCGGAGGAAATCCGCGACTTCAACGCCAAGGCGATGGCATGATTCCCTACGGCCGGCAAGACATCTCGGCAGACGACATCGAGGCGGTGGTTGCCGTCCTGAAGTCCGATTTCCTGACGCAGGGCCCGGCGGTGCCGGCTTTCGAGGCTGCTGTCGCGGCCTATGTCGGCGGCGGGCACGCGGTCGCCGTCAACAGCGCGACTTCCGCCTTGCACATCGCCTGCATGGCGCTTGGCGTGGGACCCGGCGACACGGTCTGGACTACGCCGAATACCTTTGTCGCGTCGGCCAACTGCGCGCGCTACTGCGGTGCCTGTGTCGACTTCGTCGACATCGATGCGCGCACCTATAACATGTGCGCCGATGCGCTCGCGGCCAAGCTCAAGGAGGCCGCGGCGCGCGACGCCCTGCCCAAGGTGGTGATCCCTGTCGCCTTCGCCGGCCAGTCCTGCGACATGAAGGCTATCCGCGCGCTGGGCGACGAGTATGGCTTCGCCATCATCGAGGATGCTTCCCACGCCATCGGCGGGCGCTACCTGGACAAGCCGATCGGATGTGGCGACTACGCCGACATCACCGTCTTCAGCTTCCATCCGGTCAAGGTCATCACGACCGCCGAAGGCGGCCTGTGCATGACCCGCCGGGCCGACCTGGCCGAGGCGATGCGCAAGGCGCGTTCGCACGGCATCACGCGCGATCCGGCCGAGATGACGGGGCCTGCCGACGGCGCGTGGTACTACCAGCAGATCGCGCTGGGCTACAACTACCGCATGACCGACATGCAGGCGGCGCTCGGTGTCAGCCAGATGCATCGCCTGGACGCCTTCGTGGCGCGGCGCCACCAGATCGCGCACCGCTACGGCGAGCTGCTGGCCGGGGCGGCGCTGACCGTGCCCTTCCAGCATCCCGACGGCCTGTCCGGCCTGCACCTGTACCCCGTGGTGCTGCACGACGCCACGCGCCGCAAGGCCGTGTTCGACGCGCTGCGGGCCGCCGGCATCCACGTCAACGTGCACTACATCCCGGTCCATACGCAGCCGTACTACCGCGAGCTTGGTTTCAAGCCGGGCGATTTTCCCAAGGCCGAGGCGTACTACGCCGGCGCGATCAGCCTGCCGATGTTCCCGGGGCTGAGCGACCAGCAACAAGAGTACGTCACCTCCACCCTGCGCGGGATCCTTGCATGAAGCTGGCACTGGGAACCGTGCAGTTCGGGTTGCCCTACGGCATCACGAATACCGCGGGGCAGGTCTCCGAAGACGAGGTGGTACGCATCCTGCGCCGCGCCCGCGAGCTTGGGCTGGCGGTGCTGGATACGGCAGCGGCATACGGCCAGAGCGAAAGCGTGCTGGGCCGCCGCGGCGGCGAGGCGCACGCCTTCCGGCTCTATACCAAGACGCTGCCGCTCGGCGGGGCGGCGGCGGATGCTGCCGCGGTCCGGCGCGTGGTGCAGGGCGTGCACGATTCCCTGCGCAATCTCGGCGTCGGTCGCCTGGACGGCCTGCTGGTGCATCACGCCGGCGACCTGCTGGGCGAGGGCGGGCAGGACCTGTACACCGCGCTGCAGGCGCTCAAGGCGCAAGGGCTGGTCGAGCGTCTTGGCGTATCGGTCTACAGCGTCGAAGAAGCGCGCGCCGCGACGCAGCGTTTCGGCATCGACGCCATGCAGTTGCCGCTCAATGTCCTTGACCAGTCTTTCACCGCCTCCGGCGAACTGACGCGCCTCAAGGCAGCCGGCGTGGAGATCCACACGCGCTCGGCGTTCCTCCAGGGAGTCCTGTTGTCCGAGCAGCTGCCGGCATTCCTGCAAGCGCTGGCGCCTGGCTTTGACCGCTTCCGGGCAATATGCAGGGAGGCTGGCGCGAGCCAGCTCGAAGGCAGCCTCGCGTTCCTGCGCCAGCAAGGCGCGATCGACCACGTCGTGGTCGGCGTGCTCGACCAGGGTCAGCTCGAACAGATCGCCGCGGCATGGGAGCGTAGCGCGGCCTGTCTCTCCCTTGATTTCGCAGAATGCAATATGGCGCCGTCGGCGGCTGTCACGCCGTCGAACTGGCCCGCGCTGAAGAAGGAGCACCAATGACCGTGATGGCACTGCTGCAAGCGCGCACGAGCTCGACGCGCCTGCCGGGCAAGGTCCTGAAGCCGTTGCTCGGCGAGCCGATGATCCTGCGCCAGATCGAACGCCTGCGGCGCGCCCGCACCATCGACCGGCTGATGGTAGTCACCAGCGACAGCCCCTCCGACGACGCGCTCGCTGCTTGCTGCGCCGAGGCCGGCGTGGATGTGTTCCGCGGCAGCCTCGACGATGTGCTGGACCGCTTCTACTCGGCGGTGAAGAACATCCGGCCCGAGCACGTGGTGCGGCTGACCGCCGACTGCCCGCTGACCGACCATGAAGTGATCGACGCGGTTGTCGATTTCTATCGCGACGGCGGCTACGACTACGCCAGCAACGTTTTGCCCCCCACCTATCCCGACGGGCTGGATGTGGAGGTGTTCCGCTTCAGCGTGCTCGAGACGATCTGGCGCGAAGCCAGCCTGCCTTCGCAGCGCGAGCATGTGACCTCCTTCATCTACCAGCATCCGGAGCGCTTCCGGCTGGGCGGCCTCACGCGCGAAAAGGATCTGTCGTCGCTGCGCTGGACCGTGGACGAGCCCGCCGACCTGGTATTCGTCGAGGCGGTCTACGAGGCGCTGTACCGTGACACCCCCGGCTTCCTGATGGCCGACGTGCTGCAACTGATGGCGCGGCGGCCCGAGCTGCTGGAGATCAACTCCGGCCAGGTCCGCAACGCGGGCTACCTGAAATCTCTTGTGCAAGACGACCAACAACCTCGAAGGGTCTGAACATCATGTCGCAACGCTACCAACAGTCCGAAGCCTTGCTCGAGCGCGCCTTGCGCACCATTCCGCTCGGCTCGCAGACGTTCAGCAAGAGCCGCACGCAATACCCGTTCGGCGTTTCGCCGTATTTCATCGAACGCGGCCGCGGCAGCCACGTGTGGGACGTCGACGGCAACGAGTACGTCGACATGATCAGTGGCCTGTGCGCGTTGACGCTGGGCTACAGCGACCCTGACGTCGACGCCGCGGTCAAGGCCCAGCTGGAGGACGGCATCATCTTCTCGCTGCCGCACCGCCTCGAGATGGAAGTCGCCGAGCAACTGGTGTCGATGGTCCCCTGCGCGGAGAAGGTCCGCTTCGGCAAGAACGGTTCCGACGCCACCGCCGGCGCCGTGCGCGTGGCGCGCGCTTTCACCGGCCGCGATCACGTGGCGGTGTGCGGCTATCACGGCTGGCAGGACTGGTATATCGGCACCACCGCGCGCAACCGCGGCGTGCCGCAGGCCACGCGCGACCTGTCGCATTCCTGGGCATACAACGACATCGCCAGCCTCGACGCCATCTTCAAGGCGCATCCGGACCAGGTTGCCGCCGTCATCCTCGAGCCGATGAACGTGGTCGAGCCGGCCCCGGGTTTCCTGCAGGCAGTCAAGGAACTGGCGCACAAGCACGGCGCGTTGCTGGTGTTCGACGAAACCATCACGGGTTTCCGCTATGCCAACGGCGGTGCCCAGCAGCTGTTCGGCGTGACCCCCGACCTGGCCACCTTCGGCAAGGGCCTGGCCAATGGCTACCCGGTTTCCGCCGTCGCGGGCCGCGCCGATGTCATGCAGTTGATGGAGGAGATCTTCTTCTCGTTCACGTTCGGCGGCGAAACGCTGTCGCTGGCGGCAGCACTTGCCACCATGAAGAAGCTCGAGCGCGAGCCGGTCACCGCCACCCTGGCCCGCCAGGGACAGGTCGTGATCGACGGCCTGCGCCAGCGCATCGCCGCGCTGGGCGCCGACGATTTCCTCTCGGTTTCCGGGCATCCGAGCTGGAGCTTCCTGCTGATCAAGGACACTGCGCGCTACCCGATGTGGCACCTCAAGACCCTGTTCATGCAGGAGATGCTGGCCCAGGGCGTCCTCACCTTCGGCACGCACAACATTGGCTACAAGCATACCGACGCGGACATCGCCAAGCTGTTCTCCGCCTACGACCATACCCTGCCGATGCTGGTCCAGGCAGTGCGCGATGGCGGCATCGAGCAGATGCTGAAGTGCGCTCCGCTCGAGCCGCTGTTCAAGGTGCGCTGATTGCCATGAAGGTTGCGATTCGCGCCGACGCTTCCGTGCAGATCGGGTCGGGCCACGCCATGCGTTGCCTGACGCTTGCCGATGTCCTGCGCGCGCGCGGGGCCGAAGTGCGTTTCGTCAGCCGTGCGCACCAGGGCGGCGCGCAAGCACTGCTCGAACAGCGCGGCTACGCATGCCATGTGCTGCCTCCGGCAACGCTGGCGGCGCCGGCCGGCGACCTGGCCCACAGCGCGTGGCTGGGCGTCGCCTGGGAAACGGATCTCGAGCAAAGCGCCGCGGCCCTGGCGGGCTGGTCGCCCGACTGGCTGGTGGTTGACCACTATGGCATCGACTGGCGCTGGGAGCAGGCGATGCGCAGCCATGCGCCGCGCATCATGGCCATCGATGACGTCGCCGACCGGCGCCACGATTGCGACCTCCTGCTCGACCAGAATTACTACAGCGACATGGACCAGCGCTACGCCGCGCTGGTGCCGCCGCACTGCACCTGCCTGCTGGGCCCCGGCTACGCCCTGCTGCGGCCGGAATTCACCGCCGCGGCCAGCGCGCTGCACCGCGAGGAAGGCCCCGTCAGGCGCATCCTGCTCTTCATGGGCGGGATGGACCAGGACAACGCCACCGGCACCGCGCTGCTCGGCCTGCAAGACGCCGCGCGCGATGGTGTCGCCATCGATGTGGTGCTGGGCGCGGCCGCTCCGCACCGCGAACAGGTTCGGGCCCTGTGTGGCAGCATGCCGAACACGCACTTGCATGTGCAGGTGGACAATATGGCCGAGCTGATGGCACGGGCAGACTTGGCTATCGGCGCCTGCGGCTCCGCCACCTGGGAGCGCTGTTTGCTCGGCCTGCCGACGATCGCCATCGTGCTGGCCGACAACCAGCGCAAATCGGCCGGCGACCTGGCGGCGGCAGGCTACATCGTCAGCCTGGGCGACGTCGCGTCAGTCACGCCGGAAGCCGTCGGCCAGGCGGTGGCGGCACTGAGCGCGGATGCGGCCGCCCGCATGGGCTTGTCCCGCCGCAGCCGCGAACTGGCCGGGCGCCATCCCAAGACCGCGGCCGACCTGATCTGCGAAGGCATGCCCCATGCATAGATTCGAGGACTGCGAGCTGCGCCCGATCCGTCCGGGCGACAAGGATATCTTGCTGGCCTGGCGCAACAGCGAGCCGGTGCGCAGCAATATGTACACGGACCACCTGATCAGGCCCGAGGAGCATGAGCGCTGGTTCGCCTCGGCGCTGCAGCATCCGAGCGCATCGTTCATGGTGTTCGCGCTGCAAGGCGTGCCGGTCGGGTTCAGCTCGTTTACCGGCATCAGCCGCGAACACCAGCGCTGCACCTGGGGCTTCTACCTGGGCGAGCAGAACCTGCCGAAAGGCACCGGCTCGGCGCTCGGCTATCTGTCGCTGGCCCATGCGTTCGACACGCTGGGCATGTACAAGCTGGCCTCGGAGGCGTTCGCCTTCAACCAGGGTTCGGTGGGCCTGCATCGCAAGCTCGGCTTCCGGGAAGAGGGCCACCTCGTCGAGCACTACGTGAAACAAGGCCGGCGCGAGGACATCCTCTGCTTCGCCAAATTCAGCAATCAATGGGAGAGTGACCGGCAGACGCTGCGCGCGCTGTGTTTCTCGCCCGAAGGAGCATCGAAATGACGATCAATATCGGCGGACGCCTCATCGGCCGCGAGCACGAGCCATTCCTGATCGCGGAAATGTCCGGCAACCATAACCAGTCGCTCGACCGCGCACTGGAAATCGTCGATGCCGCGGCTGCGTCCGGCGCGCATGCGCTGAAGATCCAGACCTACACGGCCGACACCATGACGCTGGATATCCGGGAGCGCGAGTTCTTCATCTCGGATCCCAAGAGCCTGTGGAAGGGCAAGTCCCTCTATGAGCTGTACCACGAGGCGCATACGCCGTGGGAATGGCACAAGGCCATCTTCGAGCGCGCGCGCGGGCACGGCATGATTCCGTTCAGCACGCCGTTCGACGACAGCGCGGTCGATTTCCTCGAAGGGCTCGATGCCGCCGTCTACAAGATCGCATCGTTCGAGAACACCGACATTCCGCTGATCCGCAAGGTGGCGCGGACCGGCAAGCCGATGATCATCTCCATCGGCATGGCCAGCATCGCCGAGCTCGACCTGAGCGTGCGCGCGGCGCGCGAGGCGGGCTGCAAGGAACTGATCCTGCTGAAGTGCACCAGCACCTATCCGGCCTCGCCGGAGAATACGAATATCCGCACGATTCCCCATATGCGGGAGCTGTTCGGCTGCGAGGTGGGACTGTCGGACCACACCATGGGCGTGGGCGTGTCGGTGGCGAGCATCGCCATGGGCGCAGCCGTGATCGAGAAGCACTTCACGCTGGATCGCGCCGACGGCGGCGTGGATTCGACGTTCTCGCTCGAGCCTGCCGAATTCAAGTCGCTGGTGGTGGAAACGCGCCGTGCGTGGCAAGCCCTTGGCGGCGTCAGCTACGGCCCCACCGAAGCGGAGCAGAAATCGCTGGTGTTCCGCCGCTCGCTCTACATCACGCGCGATCTCAAGGCCGGCGACGTACTCGATGTGTCCAGCGTGCGTGCCATCCGCCCGGGCTTCGGCCTCGCGCCGCGGCACCTCGACCAGGTGCTCGGCCGTGCCGTGAAGCGGGACATCAGCCGCGGGACGCCGCTTGCATGGGACCTGCTCGCCTGAGCCCGGTCCTTCCCTGTCTTGCCGAGCCTGTCTCGTTTGGCCCCATAACTATTACTATATGCGTCTCGGTTTCGCCACAATTTACGCTTATCGCCCGCACGTCGAGCACGTCTACTTTCTCTCGTCGATGATGCAGGCGCGCGGGCACGAGGTGTTCTACCTCAGTTGCGACAGCGCGCTGTCGGAGTGCTACACGCGCGAGCTGCGCGACGATTCCAGCGCGGCCAAGGAATGCCTGAAATGCACGATGGGCGGGATTCGCTCGTTTGCACCCGGGGTCGATTCGATGCGCCGTTATCGTGATCCCGCGGGTGCCGCGGCAGCCGCGGCGCCCGCCCAGCAGTGGGGTTTTTCGGGTGCTTGCACCATCTTGCGTACCGAAAGCCAGTCCGACAAGCAGACCGGGGAATTCCACGCGCTGCACCAGCGGCTCGCCACCGGCTCGGCCGAAGCCTTCGCCGCGGCCTGCCGCTGGATCGAGGAGCGCAAGCTCGACGGGATCATCTGCTTCAACGGCCGCATGGAAGGGCCGCGCGCGTTGCTGGAAGCCGCCAAGGCCAAGGGCATTCCGTTCATCTCGGTGGAACGCACCTGGTTCGGCGACGGGCTCCTGCTGATCCCTGACCAGAATTGCCTGGCGCTCGACGAAGTGGGCCGCGTGGTTGCCGCGTACAAGGACAAGCCGCTCACCGAGCCGCAGGCGCGCGTCGTGGCTTCGCTGCTCGCGGCCCGCTTCCTGCGCACCAATACGCTGGAGTGGCGCGCCTACAACCGGAATGCCGAAGACCTCGCATGGCCGGCGCAACGCAAGGGCCTGAAGCTGCTGATCACACCCAGCAGCCTGAACGAGTTCGACGGGCATCCCGACTGGCGCACCAAATGGCCCAACCAGATCGCCGCGCTGGATTTCCTGTTCGACCATCTCGAAGTGGATCCGGCCAGCTGCATCTTGCGCTGCCACCCGAACTGGGGCGAGAAGATCGGCCTGCGGGACGGCGGCCTTGCCGAGCGCATGTACACCGAGTGGGCGCAGCGGCGCGGCGTGCATATCATCGGCAGCAAGGAGCGGGCGAACACCCTCGGCCTGATCGCCCAGGCCGATGCCGTGGTGGTCAACGGCGGCAGCGCCGCCTTCGAGGCCGGCGCGCTGGGCAAGCAGGTCATCGCGCTCGGCACTTCGATCTACCAGACCGCCGGCTTCCAGATCCAGCTCTATGGTCCTGAAGATGCGCCCAATCTGGCCATGGTCGGGCAGCAGACGCCGGACGAGATCGCGCGGCAGGTTCTGCGCTTTGCCTACACGTTCAATTTCCGCTTCAACCAGTACGTGGACGACATCCGCGCCAGGACGACCACGCAGTATGCGTACAATCCGGAACCGGACGCCACGCGGCTCGAGCGCCTGCTGCGCACCCGCCGCATCGAGGCGGACGATGCGCAAGTCGCATCGGATACCATCGGCGAGGACCGTGTTCTCAAACTGCTGCACGAGCGGCGCTGGGAGGAATTGCGCGAAGCGCAGAAGCCGATTCCGCAGAACTACCGTGCGGTGCATCGCCGCGGCGTGTTCCGCTACCTGGACGCGATCCGCGAGCGCATGCCGATCGGCGATAGATAAGCCCGGCCGGAGCTACCGCGGAAAGTATGCGAGATGCGTTGGTTTCGCATTTTCATATGCTCCTTGGCCGGGTTACCGGCGGAGGGATAAATGGAAGTGTGGCAGCAGCGAAGAGTAATTCACGGCGAACCCGGCGAATTTCCCTGGGACTGTTTCGGAGTGCCCCAGTACGGCTGAGTCGTCTTGGGGAGCATTACCTGCCCGATCTAAGTATGGCCCTGGTTGCCTGCGAGGGAGTCAATATCGTGACATCTCATGAGCCATAAGCGAAATCTCGGAACCACGTGCCTGAACGGATTTGCGGCCGTATTGATGATGTGTCGCATGTTCGCGTACGCCAAAGTGCTCGATGTGGAGCAGTTTGGCGTTCTCAGCATCGGTTTGCTGATTTCCGCTTCGCTCGGCATGGTCAATGCGTTCGGCCTCTATTTGCTGATGCAAAGGGACATGCCGCGATTGTTCGCCGCTGGTCGTGTCACCCGCGGCATGGTGCTGATGGGGAAAGTCTCGCTCGTTACCATCGCTTCGGCCATCCCGCTCATTGCTCTGAGTTGGACGGGCGTCTCTCTCGCGGGAGGCGCCGGGATGTTGTTGGCCCTTGCGACGCTCCATGGTTTGAGTAATCAGCTGTTTGGCGTGATCTCTACGGAAAGCAAGAGCCGTTTGCGGCAAGTCGAGTTTGCCGTCACATTGTTCGGCCGCAGCTGCCTCGTCTCGATAGCGGGTTTCTGCGCCGCGTTGATGTGGGATAGCGCAGAGGCGGTCCTGGCGGCGGAACTGGGGCTCACTGCCGTTGTAGTGGCAATTGCTTCGGTGCAGGCCGCGGCGAGGTTCCGGCAGAAGTTCCGTCTGTTGCCAATGCTGGCCGTTCGCCATCTGCGCCGCTCGGAATGGCGGGTGGCGAGTGGATTGCTTGTCAGTGTGATTCTCGCCTTTCTGATTCAGAATATTGATCGCTGGTTGGCAGTCGACGCATTGGACAAGCGGGTTTTTGCGCAGTTTGCATTCGGCTGGACGTTGCTTTCGATGGCATCCACTTTTCAGGCGACCATCAATGCAAACCTGTTTCCCGGACTCGCGGCGCGCATCTACCATGATGGGCCCGGGGCGGTGCTTGCGCAGACTCGCAGGGTGTCGCTTGGCATGTTCGGGATCTTGGCGGCGTGCGCCGTGCCCGGCTTTTATATCATTAAGTGGGGTATCGAGGCATATTACCCGCAGTACATCGAGGTGATAAGTTATATACCGCTGTTCCTTGCTGCGGCGGCGCTCCGTGCTTCCGATTTTTGGTCGAATTATCTGATCATTTCGAGAAAAACACGCCTGTTATTCATAAGTCAGGGTGCGGTCCTGTTTGGTGCGATTTTTCTCTGGTTTATTGCGACCCGCTATACTGCTTCACTTTCGATGCTGTTCAAACTGTCATTGCTGACGTTCATGCTCTCGTGCCTGTCGTTCGTCTTTGGTTTCGCTGCATTGAGGATCGGAGGTGCCAAGTGATTTCGGGCGTGCCGGCTTTAGTCGCATGTGCTTCTTCTGTCGCGGTCATCGGCGCGCAGCCACTGCCTTCGATGAGGGAATGTCGCCCGTGCACGTGCTACGCCCCATTTCTTACAAGTAATGTCTTGTCGGTGAGTTTGTTGTGAAAATCCTGAAGAGCTTCCTTGTTGCCTGGATCTTCTATTGGCTGCTGCAGGTGATCCTGCCTGTGCGGCCAATGGGGGAGTCCGTGCTCGTGGGATTGATGATCCAGATGTCCTTCGTGCTGACGGTGGTCTTCAGCTATCTGATGGTGGAACGCTGGCCGGTCGGCCCGGCTGCTGCCCGGGAGTGGGGTGTCGACAGCCGGCTGGTTCTGTTCGCCCTGGCCCTTTCGGCCTTGGGCACCGCGGCGCTTGCCTACGACAAGATTGTGGTTCAGGGTATCGATTACTCGGCCGGCCTGGCCGTGGCGCGGGAGCAATGGCGGGAACTCGGAGCGGAGCGCGAGGGGGCGATCTCATCGCCGGCGAGCGCGCTCGGGTATCTCCTGAGTTCGTGCTACATCGTAGCGATCGTCATGTTCCCGCGGGCCGACCTTGGCAGGAGAATGTTCGCCTACGGAGCATTCGCGGGCCTTCTTGCCTTTGCGAACACCATGCTGACTGGGGGGCGATCCACGCTGATCCTGACGCTGCTGTTTTATATTGCCGCGCGGATCCTGGCCGGCAAGGGCATGCCCGCCGGTCGCACGATCAGCCGGAGATCGCTGAGTTTGATGCTGGTGCTCATATTCGTCAGCGGTTTGTATTTCGTGTTCATTTTCCTCCAGCGTGCGGATGCAGCTGGAATATCGATAACGGACTATTCCAGCGGGGTTATCCAGGACCTGGGCTTGCTTCCCAACGCCTGGCTGGAAGATCTGGATCCGCGGAATCCCATCACCAGCCTGCTTAACCTGTTGGTGATGTCGGTTTCCTACTTTTCGCATAGTTTCGCAACTACAGTCGCGATTGCCGACTATGGGCATGAGAACAATTTTGCGACGGTAGTCTTTATCACGGCCCTGGGTCTGGCTGCAAAGCTGCATATCATCCAGGCTCCGGATACCGATTGGTTCCTCGCAGGCGCATTTCCCTCGTTGCCTGGCGCACTGTACCTGCAGGGCGGATGGGTTATGCTGATTCTGACGGGCGCGGCGCTCGGCATGCTCGCCGCTTTGTGCCAGAGCTGGTATCGCAGCGTGCCGTCGATACTGTCTCTCGGGTGCCTGACCGCGTTGATGTGCGTGCTGCTGGCCAGCCCGATTCTCTTTGTGGCAGACGTGATGATGTTTCCCTTCGTCATGTTCCAGTTCGGCCTTATTTACTTGATTGCAAAATTCATCAAATGAAAGTCTGGATTGTCAATCCCTACGGAAGCTTGCCTGGCGAAGCCTGGCGCGAATACCGCAGTTCCATGCTGGCGGAAGCCTACGCGCGTGCCGGGCACGAGGTGACCTGGTGGCTCTCGAACTTCGAGCACCGCTCCAAGAAATTCCGCAGCGAGGGCTACAGCGAGCAGCGGCTGGAGACCGGCGTCAACGTCCGTATCGTGCCGACCACCCCGTACAGCAGCCACGTCTCGATGGCGCGCATCCGCAGCGAGCGCAACTTCGCCAGGAACGTTGCGCAGCGGGTGAAGGCCAATCCCCAGGACAAGGCCGACCTGATCGTCCTGGCGGAACCTTCGATCTTCTACGGCAAGTACGTGGTCGACATGGCGCGCAGCATCGGTGCCAGGCTGGTGGCGGACATCATCGACATCTGGCCGGAAGTGTTCGCCATGATCCTGCCCAAGCCGCTGCGGCCGTTCGAGCGTCTGCTGCTGGCGCCACTCTACATGCGGCGGGCGGCGATCCTGCGCGCGTGCGACGGCATCGTCGGCGTGTCCGAGGACTACCGCGACGTGGGCGTGCGCTCGGCGCCGTCGGTGCCGTCCGATGTCTCATACTGGGGCGTGGACGTCGCGCAGATGCGCAACGCCATGGCCGAGGAGAACGGCGGTGTCCTGCGCAAGCTCGGTCTCGAGCAGAAGAAGCCGGACGAAGTCTGGGTGATCTACGCCGGCACGCTCGGCGCGGGCTATGACATGGAGTCGATCCTGAAGGCGGCCCGCTCTGAGCGGTTGCGCGGCAAGCCGGTCAAGTTCCTGTTTGCCGGTGACGGCCCGCAGCGCGGCTTGCTCGAATCCGCCTGCGCCGAGCCCGGTGGCAACGTGGTCTACCTGGGCCGGCTCGACCCGAACGACCTCAACCTGATGTACAAGTATTGCGATATCGGGCTGAGCACGTACCTGGCGCATTCGACTGTGTCGATGCCGATCAAGTTCTACGATTACCTGGCGGCCGGGGTGGCCACCGTGAATTCGCTCGAGCGCGAGATCCAGCGCCTGATCGCCGGCCAGCAACTCGGGCGGCAGTACACGCCCGGCGATGCCGACTCGCTGGCCGCGGCCATCGAGGCCCTGGTGGCGGACCGCAAGCTGCTCGACGCCTGCAAGGCCAACTCCGCCGCGCTGGCTCCGCGCTTCGACCAGTATGTGCAGCACGACGCGTTCGTGCGCTTTACCGAAACGCTGCGTTGAGGAAACGCCATGTTCCGTAGGCTCTATCTCTCTCCTGCCGGCTACGCGATATCGGCCGTGCTGAATTTCCTGGGCATGTTGTTGCGCCCGTTCATGGTCTACGGATATTTTTCCCGGCGAGACGGCAGGTTCCTGCGTTTCACGCGGGTCAGCTCCAGCGCCAAGATCCTGTCGGAGCGCGACCTGGTCATCGGCGACCACTGCTGGATCGGGCCACATTGCCTGATCGACGCCAGCGGCGGCGTGGAGATAGGGGAGGGCGTGCAGATCAGCTCGCTCAACGCCGTGTTGTCGCACAGCAGCCACGTGTCGATTCGCTTGCTGGGCAGGCACTTCATCTCCACGCCGACCCCGCAGCGCGCCGGTTTCATCCAGTCGCCGGTGGTGATCGGAGCCTTTACATTTGTCGGGAGCGGCGCGATTATTCTGCCGGGCACGAAGATAGGCAAGGGCTGCGTCATCGGCGCCGGGAGCGTGGTACGGGGCGAGATTCCGGATCACTCCGTGGTGGTCGGCAATCCTGGCCGCATCGTCGGCACCACGGAAAAATACGATCTCGAGTTCGTCCGCAACGGCGGGCTCGACGACACCTATTTCGACCCCGACAGGCTGGCGGAGCTGCACCGCGCGGCCCAGCCTGGCGCCGGATCATAAGCGCTGCCGCGCTGCCTCACGGCGCTGTCCGGCGGGTCGGCGCGCGGCCCATTTTCGATGCAATCAAGCCAAGGGATGGCTTTACCATGAACACTAATTTCCTTCCATTCGCACAGCCGGAGATCGGCGAAGAAGAGATCGCTGAAGTCGTGGCAACGCTGCGCTCCGGCTGGGTGACCACGGGGCCGAAGACCAAGCAGTTCGAGAGCGATTTCTCGGCGTTCCTGGGCGGCGGCGTGGAATCCATCGCCGTGAACTCGGCCACGGCCGGCCTGCACCTCGCGCTGGAAGCCGTGGGCGTCGGCCCCGGCGACGAAGTCATCACGACCACCCATACCTTCACGGCCACGGCCGAGGTCATCCGCTACCTGGGTGCCCACCCGGTGTTCGTCGATGTCAGCGCCGAAACGCTGTGCATCGACGCGGACGCGATCGAGCGGGCCATCACTCCGCGCACGCGCGCCATCATGCCGGTGCACTTCGGCGGCCGCGCGGCGGACATGGGGAAGATCATCGCGATCGCGAAGAAGCATGGCCTGCGCGTGGTGGAAGACGCGGCGCACTCGCTGCCCGCGACCAGCGGCGGCAAGCTGGTTGGCACGCTCGACACCGACGCCACCGTATTCAGCTTCTACGCCAACAAGACGATCACCACCGGCGAAGGCGGCATGGTGGTCACGCGCGACCCGGAGATCGCCAAGCGTGCCAAGGTCATGCGCCTGCACGGCATCAGCCGCGACGCGTTCGACCGCTTCGTGTCGACCGCGCCGAGCTGGTACTACGAGATCGTGGCGCCCGGCTTCAAGTACAACATGACCGACGTCGCTTCCGCGATCGGCATCCATCAGCTCAAGAAGGCGGACGCATTCCACAAGCGCCGTGCCGCGATCGCCGCCCGCTATGACGAAGCACTGTCCGACCTGCCGCTGGTCCTGCCTCCGCACGCAGCCGAAGGCGACATCCATTCCTGGCACCTCTATGTGATCCAGCTCGCCGAAGGCGCGCCGCGCACGCGTGATGCGCTGATCGACTACCTGTTCAAGCAGGGCATCGGCTGCAGCGTCCACTACATCCCGCTGCACCTGCAGCCGTACTGGCGCGACACCTACAAGCTCACGCCCGAGATGTTCCCGGTCAGCCAGCGCATCTATGAGCGCACGCTCACGCTGCCGCTCTACACGCGCATGCGCGACGAAGACGTCGAGCGCGTCGTCCGGACCGTTCGGAGCGCGTTCAACTAATGCTGATCAAGAGGCTCTTCGACCTGGTCGCCAGCGCGGCCGGCCTGCTCGTGATGGCGCCGGTGTTTGCCGCCATTGCCATCGCCATCAAGCGCGAGTCGCCCGGCCCGGTGTTCTTCCGCCAGGAGCGCGTGGGCCTGCACGGGCGTACGTTCCACATCCACAAGTTCCGCACCATGGTCGTGTCGGGCGAGGGGAAGGGGCCGCTGATCACGATCGGCGCGGATCGCCGCATCACCGCCAGCGGTGCATTCCTGCGCAAGTACAAGCTCGATGAACTGGCCCAGCTGATCGACGTGTTCACCGGCGAGATGAGCCTGGTCGGGCCGCGGCCGGAAGTGCCCAAATATGTAGCGCTGTACCCGGCCGACGTGCGCGAGACCGTGCTGAGCGTAAGGCCGGGCATCACCGACCTGGCTTCGATCGAGTACAAGGACGAGAATGCGCTGCTCGGCAAGAGCGCGGATCCGGAGCGCACCTATGTCGAGGAAGTGATGCCGGCCAAGCTGCGGTACTGCGTGGAGTATGTGCGGAACCGGTCGCTCTGGCTCGATCTGCGCATCATTTATCGCACTGTCGTGGCTGTGCTCACGTAATGTACGGACAGCAAGCGGGAGCCTAGGTATCACATGACGTTCAGACCCCTCACTGGTGCAGAATCCGACCAGCTTGACTCGCTGCGGGGGATGTCGGCGTTTGCCGTGGTCGTCGGGCACGCGAATCAGATCCTGGTTGCGCCAGCGTCCGACAAACTCAGCCCGCTAATGGGGCTGCTGGCCCAGAGCGCGGTCATGGTGTTCTTTGTTTTGAGCGGCTTCCTGATCGGCAAGTCCGTGTCAGGCAATGTGGCCCGGCACGGTGGCACGTTTTCGCTGGCGAGGTATCTCGGCGATCGCATCATCCGGATCTGGCCGCCGCTGTTGGTTTCCCTGCTGCTCATCTTCTGTCTGTTCAAGCTTGCGCCGCTGCTGTTTCCAAGCGGAACCAACGCATTCTTGCCGGCGCCCGGACATGCGCTGGCCCGGTCCGCCTTTATCAGCGACAACACCCAACTGCTTGGCTCGGCGCTGATGCTCAATGGTTTTGTTACCGACACGCCGAACGCCAACGGTCCTCTGTGGAGCCTTTCCATCGAGGTCTGGTACTACGTTCTGGCAGCGCTTCTTGCCGTGCCGCGAGGATGGTGGAAACTGCTGGCACTACCGCTGATCGGCACCGTGATCTGGCATGGCGCGAACAACGAACAATTCCTCTATTACCTTCCTGTATGGTGGGCAGGGTACCTGCTTGCTGTGCTGCACGACGACGGGCTCTTGCGTCGCGCAAAGTTGTGGTGGTGTGCGGTGGCGGTTTTCTTTGCGGCGGCGCTATGGTTCGGGCTGCGTTTCCTGTGGGCAAGCTATGCTCACGATCCTGTCGCGGACCAGCTGATCACCATAGCGCGATTCAACATTGCCATAGGTTTTGGTGTCTTTGCGCTGCTTGCATTGATGCTGCAGGGCCGTATCCGGGTTCGCGCCTTTGCTCGCAAGGCGGCCAGGTACTCCTACACCTTGTATATCATTCACGCACCGCTTCTTCTTTTTGCGTTCGGCGTCCTGCAACCGCATGTGCAAGATTCGATCGGCCGCAGTGTCCTGGCCTCGGTCATTGCTATCCTCGGCGTCAGCCTTCTCTCTATAGCCGTCTCGCGGGTTGTTGAGAACCGCGCGCTGCTCGTGTCATTGTTCTTCTCCTGGCGAACCCAGGCGCAACGCTAGTCGCCTGTCGATCGTCACCGGAAAATGTTCTCCGCGCAACGCACGGCGGACCTTGCCGGCTGATTCTTCCTGGGCGGTTGCATTCTGGTGAACCCGCGAGCCCTTCCACGCTTTGCATTGTTCTGGTACGCTCATTTGTCAGGCCTGTAACATGTCTGCTATAAAAGACATGGGTGTTGCGCTGGGCGCATAGCCTCCCGGCAACCCCTTCGATCGGCCTTCGCATGACCACACCGGAGCATTCCTCAATGGCTGCAAGACAGAGCGAAATTTTTTCGACAGGCGGGGAAGGTGACCGCTACTTCCAGCGCAACCGCGCGTTCTATTCAGACAAACGCTCGGCCGACGAATTGAGCGCGGCCGCGGTGCTCTACAGCAAGTACATCAAGCCAGATGATCTGGTGCTGGAAGTCGGAAGTTCGACGGGCGTCAATCTTGCAGCGATCTGCCAGGAGACTCGGTGCCGCGGCGTCGGCATTGACCCTTCGGCCGACGCAGTCGGCAAGGGCCAGCAACTGTTTCCCCATCTGGACCTGCGCGTCGGGACTGCCGACCGGCTGGATTTTGCCGACCATTCCCTCGACTTCATCCTGTTTGGATTTTGTCTTTACCTGGTTGACCGCGAGCACATCACACGCGTCGTGGCGGAGGCAGATCGTTGCCTGCGCGACGGCGGCTGGATCGGCATCACGGATTTCATGCCGGACGTGCCGACCGCGCGGCCCTATGCGCACCGCGCCGGGATTACCTCGTACAAGCTGGACTACAGCCGACTGTTCACGGCGTTTCCACATTTCCAACTGGTGGAGTCGTCCTGCTTCAATCACACTGACAACCGTTATTCCTCGGATCCGCAGGAACGGCTCTCGGCGCAGGTGATCCACAAGCAGACGAGCGGAGGATATCAGCGGATCTAGATGGCCGCCGCCGGGCCGAGGCCATCTGGCCCACAACGGGCGGATCCATGGCCACGCCCCGGGCTCTATTCTGCTATGGGGCTCGCGTCGGAGTAACGCCTACGAACGACGCGAATTGCGCGCCAGCGCGATCAAGAGGCCGGCCATCAGCCCGATGGCCGCACCGGCTACCGCGTACAGCAACTTACCGGGCGAGGAGGGACGCTGGGGAGCGTAGTATTCGCCCAGCACCCGTGTCGGGTAGGTCCTCAGGGTCGCAAGGCCGTCTTCTAGTTGTATCTTTTGCTGCCCCAGGGCCAAAACCCGCGCGCTGACGACGGCTAGGATATTGGTAGTGAAAAGATCTTGCGTGGTCGTTCGGCTCTCGCTTGACTTCAACGCCGTGTAGGTACGCTGATAGTCCTGTTCCGCTACGGCAAGCTTTGTCAACGAGTTGGCGAGATCGGCTTTCATACGCTCCACTGCAGGTGCGTATACCTTCTCATGTTCCGCGGACAGCGTCTTGAATGAGACATCAAGCGCACGAATGGCCTGCTCGCGGGAATATCCGGAGACCTGGACGTTGATCAGGTCGATGCTTTTCGCTGGCGCTGAGCGCAGCGAATCAAACAGCAGCGCCGATTCCGGGGAATTGGCATCCGGTGCGGGCAAACCCATGTTCTTGAGCACGTCCAGGCGAAAGCTTGGCAGGTTATAACGGTCGGATGCCGTCAGCTGTGCCTCGATGAGCTTGCTGATATTGCTCCCGCCCGAACTGGGAGTCGTCACTTGGCCGATCTGGACAGTCATCTTGGCAGTCCACTGAGGTGGCTGGAAGAAGGAATATCCGATCGCGCCGGCAACACCAATGACGGTGGTTGCTAGCAGGAGCTTTGCTGATTTCGCAAAAAACAGTTGCAATGCTTTCGATGAGAGGTTCTCGGGCGAGTTTTCTGGTGTCAACGGCATGGGGGGGACAAGCCTAAGAAGCTTTGTACGTATGAGTCATTGATTGTAACGCGGATCACAACAACGCCCTGATTTGATGCGCATTTCCTACTTTTGTTGGTGCAAGCTTGCTAGACGGTGCTGATTCGGGATGTGCGCCCCGCCATGGCAAGCAGTGACTGCCAGTTTTTGGAGATCGTGTCGACCCCGAAGGGGGTGGCAAACTGTCTGGCTTCTCGGGCAAGCGACTCTTGCAGAGATACGTCGCCCATCAGTAGTGAGAGTTTTTCTCCTAACGATCCAGAATTCTCGGGGTGCGCAACCAGCCCGTTCTCCCCATCCCGTACCAGTTCCCTCGGTCCTGTCTCGCAATCGGTCGACACCACGGGCAACCCGAACGCCATCGCCTCCAGCAACACCAGTCCGAAGCCCTCATAGCGCGAACTCAGGCAGAAGATCGCCGCGCTCCGGTAGCACGATTCCATGTCCGCGCGCGTTCCCGGCATGCTGACCGAGCCGGCGATATCCAACTCGCCGGCCAGTGCTTCGAGCGCTTCACGCTCTTCACCTTCGCCGATGATCTCGAGTCGCCAGTCGGGGTGGCCAGCTGCTACCCGCGCCCAGGCGTTCAGCAGGACATCGAAGCCCTTGGCGCGCACGAGGCGGCCGACCGCGAGGACCGTCTTCGACTCCCGGCTGGCGGGCATCTCGGGGAACGGGAACGGCAATGGGTTGGAAATGACCTCGATGCGGCTGCGCGGCGTCAAGGCAGTCTGCCACCGCCGCTTGTCGCGCTCCGTCAATACCACCACCGCTTCGCAGGTCCGGGCGGCGAGCCGCCGCGCAATCCGTCGCGCGCGCTTCCCGAGATCTTCATCGAAATGACAATGCTCCCACGCAATCCTGCGTACGTTCAGCCCCAGCGTCGCCGGCAGTGTGAACAAGGTCAGCATGGTGTCGACTTCGATCAGTACGTCGATGCCCTGTTGCGTGACAAAGCGCCGGATGCCGAGCACCGTTGAGAAGTAGGCCCGCTTGAATGAGGGCCGCTGCGCGAACAGGGCGTGGTGCCTGACGGCGGGATGGAGCGTGAAGCAACTGCGCTCGTCCCACAGGCTCAGTATGCTGACCGGATAGCCGCGCTCGGCGAGCGCGTTGGCGATGACCGCGGTCATCCGCTCTGCGCCGGCAAAGGCATTGAGCGTGCCGGTCAGGAAGCAGATCGTCGGAAGTGATGTCATGTCGTTGCCAGCGCCGGCGCCTTCCTGCTGCGCCACCAGAGGAACACGCCAAAGGCAACCGCGATGGCGTTGCCAACCGTATAGCCGCCGACCGCGCCCCAGGCGCCATAGGTGGGCACGGTGGCCAGGTCGAACACGAGCGTGACGCCAAGCACGCCCGCCCACTTGATGGCGATCCAATCCGGCCGGCGCAGGTAGACCGGCAACAGGGTCAGGCCCACGTCGGCGAAGATGAGCGTGGAGGAGACGGCCGCGGCGCGCAGCAGCGACGCGGTGGGCGCGAACGCGTGACCGTACAGGAGTTGCACGATCCAAGGTGCGCCGACGGCGATCAGGATTGCGCCGCACAGGCCGGTCGCCGTCATGCCCAGCACAATGCGGGCAATGTTCGCACGCGCGATTGCCAGCTCGGCCTTGCCGTACACATACATCGGCGCGACGCCTGCCGCCAGGATGGTGGCCACGACCGTGTAGTTGTCCAGTATCTGCATGCAGGCCGCGTATGCGCCGAAGTCGGCGAGCGGCACCGCGGGCTGCAGCACGAGCTGGTCGATCCGGCGCGCGCCCATCATCAGCATGAAGCTGACCCAGAACAGCGCGCCGCTGCTCATCAGCTCGCGCGTGACGCGGTAGTCGTACTGCACGCTGCCGCGCTGTGCGTGCGTGTAGTAGTGGATTGCCAGCAGGCAGGCCATGATGACGGCTTCGATTGCGAAGGCGCCGGCATACAAGGGCACGCTGTGCTTGCCCGCGACGAACAGGGCTGCCACGAGGCCGGCCTTGACGGCCAGCGATGCCAGGCTGAACAGCGTGTTGGGCCGGTTATTGGTGTGCGCCTGCATCCAGGCCACCACGATGCCGAACGGCTCGCGTAGCAGGATGGCGATGCCGAGCAGCAGGGCAGCGGTCCAGGTCTCCTGTGCCGGATGTTGCAGCAGCAGGTAACCGCACATCAGCAGGTAGCCAAGGATGGCGCCGCCGAGGCGCAGCGAGAAGGCGTGCGCGAGCAGGCGGTGCTGGGCCTGCGGCAGGGTGGTGGCGACCAGGCGGGGCACAATGACTTCGCCGCCGCAGATGAGCGCCACCGAGGCGGCGATCAGCACGACGGCCTGCGCGTACTGGAAGTGGGCGAAGCCCTCTGGGCCCAGCGCGCGCGCAAGCATGGCGACGATGCCGATGCCGGCGGCGACCTGGATGCCGCGTTCGGCCAGCATCCAGAGCAGGTTCCCGGCGACGCGGCGCCGCATCAGGCGGGCTCCGCGCAGCTTGCGGCGCCGGCGGTGGCGAGCCTGGCGTAGCAGGCCAGCCATTGGCGGGCAACGGCTTCGATGCCGAAGCGCGCGGCGATGCGCTGGCGGCGCGCGGCTTGTGCCGCGGGGGAGCCGGTGCCGGCGGCCAGCGCGGTGCGGATCGCGGCTGCCAGCGCGGCGGCGTCGCCCCGCGGTACGACCTGCCCCGCATCGCCGAGCATGTCGGCGACGCCTGGCGCATCGGTGGAGACGACCGGGCATCCGCATGCCAGCGCTTCGGCAATCGCCAGCGGCATGCCTTCGATCTGCGAAGACAGGACGAAGAGGTCGGCAGCGTTCAGTAGCGCGGGGATATCGCGGCGCATGCCGAGCAGCGATGCGCGCTCGGCCAGGCCGCGCCGGCCGATGTCATCGGCCAGCGCCGCGCGGGCCGGACCGTCGCCGGCAATCATGAGCCGCGGGCTCGCCTGCGCATTGTCTTCGAGGCGGCTGAACGCATCCAGGAGCAGGTCCTGTGCCTTCTCCGGCACCAGCCGGCCGACATTGAGCACAAGTGCCGTGCCCGGCGGCACGCCGAGGGCGCTGCGCGTAGCCTGCCGCAGCCCGGGCTGGGGGCGGAAGCGCTCGATGTCGATGCCGTTCGGCACCACGACGATGCGACCGGGCGGCACCGCGCCGGCATCGATCATGCCTTGCCGGCCGTCGGCACTGACGTGGGTGGTGAGCGTGGCCCAGCGGTCGGTCAGCCGGTACGCGAGCATGCGCAGCCGGCCGCCTTCGCGATAGCTGTGCGCGGTGCAGACCACGGGCGGCGTGCGCGAAACCCGCGTCAACACCCGCGCGAACACATTGGCATGGATCATGTGCGCGTGGATGACATCCGGCCGCCAGTCGCGCACGAAGCCGCGCACGCGCCACAGCGCGCGTGCCATCGACCACGGTGTCTTGCGCATGTCCACGCAGAACAGCGTTGCCGCTTCGGGCAGGTCGACCTCGCGCCCGGGCGCGAGGCTGACTACGGCCACGGCGTGGCCGAGCGCGATGAACTGCCGCGCGAGCGCGGCTACCTGCTGTTCGGCGCCGCCGATCCTGAGGCCGGTGCTAAGCAGCAGGATGCGCATTGGGGGGGGAGGATGGCCGGGACGGAGTGGCTGGTTCACCGTGCCCCATACCCCGTCAACAACGTCCGCAAGGTCTTCACCGCGATCAGCAGGTCCAGCGCGAACGAGCAGTGCTTGACGTAGTACAGGTCGTAGCTGAGCTTGGTCACGGTTTCTTCGTGCGTGCCGACGTAGCCCTGCTGCACCTGCGCCCAGCCGGACAGGCCCGGCCGCACCAGGTGACGGTAGGGATAGTAAGCGATGGTGCGGGCGAACTCTTCGACCATCGGCACTTGCTCGGGGCGGGGGCCGATGAGGCTCATGTCGCCAACCAGCACGTTCCAGAGCTGCGGGATTTCGTCGAGGCGGTACTTGCGGATGATGCGGCCCACGCGGGTCACGCGCGGATCGCGGCGGGCGGCGAACTGGGCGGGGGCGCCGATGTCGTATCCCATGCTGCGGAACTTGAACATGGTGAAGGGTTTGCCGAACAGGCCGACACGGGCCTGGCGGAACAGCGCCGGGCCGGGCGACTCGAGGCGGATCGCGGCGCCCACGGCCAGGCCCACGGGCAGCGCGAACGGCGCCAGGCACAGCACGGCGGCCAGGTCGATCATGCGCTTGGCGAAGCTGTAGAAGTAGTGGGCGGCGTAGTCGTCGAGGAAATTCTCGTCGATGTGGGCCAGGCCGACGCGCCCGGTCAGCATCTCGCCGATCCGCTCCACGGAGTACATGCGCACGTGGCTGAGCTTGAACTGGGCGAGAAGGCGGGTGCGTTCGGGGTCCGCGGTGGCGTTGCGCTCGAGCATGAGGCCGTCGCAGTGCACGGCTTCGTCGAGCGAGCTGATGGCCTGGAAGCGGGTGGGGCTGGCCGGCGCGGCGCCGGGCATGGCGAGGATCTGTTCGAGCTGCGCGAGCGTGGCGGGATCGGAGTAGCCGAATACGGGCACGTAGTTGCGCACGTAGCGCCGGTAGCCGAACCAGATCCAGCCCAGCGTGGTGAGGTAGCTGAGCAGCAGCGCGCCGCGCGAGTATTCGAGGTGGAAGGCGGCGAAGACGAACAGCAGCGCGGCGAAGGGCAGGGTGGTGGCGAGGCCGACCAGGCTGTTGCCTTCCATCGCGGGCAGGTGCAGCGAGCGGTGCAGCAGCACGAAGGCGAACAGGTAGGGCAGCACCGACCACAGCAGCGTGCGGGTGAACACGTAGGTGACCAGTCCGGCGTGGTGGGCCAGTTCGGCCAGCGCGGTATTGAGGGCGAACAGCAACAGGCCGAACAGCGCCCAGGCCAGCATGCGGCTGGCGCGGCGGACGGTTTCGGAGCCCTGGGCGCGGCTGAGTTGCGCCGGGCGGGCGACGCTGTGGGTCTTGTTCATTGTCCGCTCGCTGAGCTGCTGGCCGCGGTGCGGACGGCCGGGCGCCTGCTGGCCAGCGCCTGTTGGTAGACCTCCCAGGTGGCCTCGGCCATCGGCGCCAGGCCGAACTCGCGCGCCCAGCGCGCGCGGGCGGCTTGTCCGAGGTCCTCGCGCAGCCCGGCATCGCTTGCCAGCCGGGTGAGCGCCGCGCTCCAGGCGTGTTCGTCGTTGCCGGGCACCAGCAGGCCGCAGGCGCCGTCGCCGAGCTGCTCCCGGATGCCGGGGAGATCGCTGGCGACGACCGGCAGGCCGGCGCGCATGGCTTCGAGCACCGAGAGCGGGAAGCCTTCGTGGTCCGATGCCAGCGCGAAGGCCTGGGCGGACGCCAGCAGCGCCGGCACATCGCTGACCGCGCCGGCGAAGCGGACCCGGGCGGGCGCCTCGGTGTCGGCCAGGGCACGCAGGGCGTCGGCCTGCGGGCCAACGCCGGCCAGCACCAGTTCGCAGTCAGGCAGGGCGGCGCGCGCGAACGCGCGGATGATCAGGTCCGCGCGCTTGGGCGCGGCCAGGCGCGCCACCATGACGATGCGCCGCAGGGGCGCGCCGGGCGTGGCACGGGCCGGCGTGTCGGCAATGCCGTTGCGGATCACGCTGATGCGCGATGCGGCCATCGGCAGCGTCGCGGCAAGCGTGCGTTCGGCCCGGGCCACGCAGATCAGCCGCGCGGTGAGCGGGGCTAGCAGCCATTCGGTCGCGCGCGCAGCCAGGCGCTGGCGCGCCGGGGCGGCCGCCTTGAAGGCGAAACCGTGCACCGTATAGACCACCGGCACGCCCAGCAGCCAGCCCGCGACCCGGCCCAGCGCGCCGGCCTTGGCACTGTGCGCGTGGATCAGGTCGGGCGCGGTGGCGCGCAGCGCCCCCAGCAGCTGGCGCAAGGCGGCCAGCGCGCGCAGCGGCGACAGCGCGTTGTCCAGCAGGGTCAGGCGCTCGGTGCGCGCGCCCAGGGCCCGCGCATGGTCCAGCAGCGGGCCGGTGCCGCCGGCCAGCAGCACCGGCTCGACCCTGTCGCGCAGCGCCGTCAGCAGGTCTGCCACGTGCGTCTGCGCTCCCCCGATCTCGGAGTTCGTGATCAGGTAGGCAATGCGAGGACGGGTAGCGGGCAGGGGAGAAGACACGGGTGGCACGGGGCAAGGACGGACTACCGGCAACGGCGGCCGGGACGGTACGCGGCGCCATTTTCAAGCATAGCCAGTCGATTATAACTGGCGCGCCCTGCGCATTCCGGCAAAATACGGTCTTTGGCGCGATTGCCCGCCGCTCGGCCCGCCGCGGCCGGCAATGGCGACCCGCAAGATGGCAAAACCTACCGATTACCCAGAGGATGTGACCCATGCAAGTTGATCCCTCCATTTTCAAGGCCTACGATATCCGTGGCATCGTCGACAAGACCCTGACGCGCGAAGTGGCGCGTGCGATCGGCCTGTCCTTCGGCTCTGCCGCGGCCGAACAGGGCGAACGCGCGGTGGTGGTCGGGCGCGACGGGCGCCTGTCGGGGCCCGACCTGCTGGGCGGCCTGGTCGAAGGCCTGCGCGCGGCGGGCATGGATGTGATCGATCTCGGCATGGTCGCCACGCCGATGGTCTATTTCGGCACCAATGTCGAACTGGCGGGCCGCCGGGCCGCCTCGGGCATCATGGTGACCGGCAGCCACAATCCGCCGGACTACAACGGCTTCAAGATGGTGCTGGGCGGCAAGGCGATCTACGGCGAGCAGATCCAGGCCCTGCGCCAGCGCATTGAATCCGGCAAGTTCGCAAGCGGCGCCGGCGGCTACCAGCAGGTCGACATCCGCCAGCAGTACCTGGACCGCATCGTCGGCGACGTCAGGCTGGCGCGCCCGATGAAGATCGCGCTCGATGCCGGCAACGGCGTGGCCGGCGCCTTCGTCGGCGACCTGTTCCGCGCGCTCGGCTGCGAGGTCACCGAGCTGTTCTGCGAGGTCGACGGCAACTTCCCCAATCACCATCCCGATCCCGCCCATGTGGAAAACCTGCAGGACCTGATGCAGTGCCTGCGCGAGACCGACTGCGAGCTGGGCCTGGCCTTCGACGGCGACGGCGACCGCCTCGGCGTGGTGACCAAGGACGGCCAGGTGATCTTCCCCGACCGCCAGCTGATGCTGTTCGCCGAGGAGATCCTGGCCCGCAACCCGGGCCAGCAGATCATCTACGACGTCAAGTGCACCGGCAAGCTGGCGCCGTGGATCCGCCAGCATGGCGGCCAGCCGCTGATGTGGAAGACCGGCCACTCGCTGGTCAAGGCCAAGCTCAAGGAAACCGGCGCGCCGCTGGCCGGCGAGATGAGCGGCCACGTGTTCTTCAAGGACCGCTGGTACGGTTTCGACGATGGCCTGTACACCGGCGCGCGCCTGCTCGAGATCCTCTCGAAGGAGGCCGACCCGAGCGCGGTGCTCAACGCCTTGCCCAACTCGAACTGCACGCCCGAGCTGCAGCTCAAGTGCGCGGAAGGCGAGGCCTTCACGCTGCTGGACAAGATCCGCGCCAATGCGAAGTTCGATGGCGCGCGCGAGGTCATCACCATCGACGGTGTGCGCGTGGAGTATGCCGACGGCTTCGGCCTGGCGCGCCCTTCCAACACCACGCCGGTGGTGGTGATGCGCTTCGAGGCCGACAGCGATGCCGCGCTGGCCCGCATCCAGGCCGAGTTCAAACGCGTGATCCTGGCCGAAAAGCCGGACGCGCAACTGCCGTTCTGAGCGGATGCCGTTGACCGCGCCCACGAAGGGCGGAACGGGTGGCGTGGGTGAAACGGGCGTGGCCGCGCCGCCGCATGCGCTGCCGGCTCGCCCGCGCATCCTGGTGGTCAAGGTTTCTTCGCTGGGTGACGTGGTGCATAACATGCCGCTGGTGCATGACCTGCGCGCGCGCTGGCCGGAGTGCGAGATCGACTGGGTGGTGGAAGAGGGTTATGCCGAGCTGGTGCGCCTGCTGCCCGAAGTGCGCAAGGTGATCCCGTTCGCCCTGCGGCGCTGGCGCAAGCGGGTCTACCAGGGCGCCGCGTGGCGCGAGATCGGTGCCTTCCGGCGAGCGCTGCGCGAACAGGCCTACGATGCCGTGATCGAAACCCAGGGCCTGCTCAAGACCGCCGTGGTGGCGCGCGTGGCGCGCCGCCGCCCGGGCGCGCCGGTGATCGGACTGGGCAACGCCACGCAGGGCTCGGGCTACGAGCCGGCCGCGCGGCTGTTCTACACCGAGCCGGTGGCGGTGCCGCTGCAGACCCATTCGGTGCGGCGCTCGCGCTTGCTTGGCGCGGCGCTGACCGGCATCGCGCCGCCCGAACCGCCGCAGTTCTTCGGGCCGCAGGCGCGCAGCCTGCATGTCGACGATCCGTTGTGGTCGGGCTTGCCCGGACGCTATGCGGTGTGCTTCCACGCCACCGCGGGCGCGAAGAAACGCTGGCCGCTGGCCAGCTGGCATGAACTCGGCCGCCGCCTGGTGGCCGAAGGCCTGGACATGCTGCTGCCGTGGGGCAGCGAGGCCGAGCGGCGCGCGGCCGAGGAGATCGCCGCCGGCGTGCCGGGCGCGCAGGTGCTGCCGCGTTTCAGCGTGATGCAGGGCTTCGGCCTGATCAACCGCGCCGAGGTAGTGATCGGCGTCGATACGGGCCTGGTCCATATCGCCGCCGCGCTGTGCCGTCCTACCGTGGAAATCTATACCGCCACCTGGCGCTGGAAGACCGAAGGCTATTGGTCGGACAGCATCGCCAACGTGGGCGACGACGGCGTGGTGCCGCCGCCCGGCGAGGTCTACGCGGCCGCGCGGCGCGTGCGCGGGCTGGGGCGCTGATGCTGCGCGCCCTCTACAACCTGCTATGGCTGATCGCGCTGCCGGTGGCCCTGTTGCGCCTGGTCTGGCGCGCGCGCAAAGAGCCGGGCTATGTGCAGCACGTCGGCGAGCGCCTCGGTGCGTACGGCCGGCTGCCCGCGGCCGGCCCCTGGCTGTGGGTCCATGCGGTGTCGGTCGGCGAGACGCGCGCGGCGCAGCCGCTGATCGAGGCGCTGCTGGCAGGGTATCCGTCTCACCGTCTCCTGCTCACGCACATGACGCCGACCGGCCGCCAGACCGGCGCCCAGCTGTTCGGCAACCAGCCGCGCGTGACGCAGTGCTACCTGCCCTACGACCTGCCCTGGCTGGTCCGGCGTTTCCTGCGCCATTTCCGTCCCGCGGCGGGCATGCTGATGGAAACCGAGGTGTGGCCGAGCCTGGTGCGCGGCGCGCGGTTGGAGGGCGTGCCGCTGTTGCTGGTCAACGCCCGGCTGTCGCCGCGCAGCTATCGGCGCACGGCCCGCTTCGGGCAGGCCGCCACCGCCATGTATCGCGACTTCACCGCGGTGCTGGCGCAGACCCAGGGCGATGCCGAACGCTTCCGCGCGCTCGGCCTGCCCTCCGTGCAGGTCACCGGCAACCTCAAGTTCGACATGCAGCTGCCCGAGGCCGGCCTGCGGCGCGGCCGCCTGCTGCGCCAGGGGTTTGGCGAGCGCGCCGTGTTCGCCGCCACCAGCACGCGCGAAGGCGAGGAGGCGCTGGTGCTGGCGGCATTCGCACGCTGGCAGGCGCTGGCCGCGACGGCACCGGTGCCCGTGCCGCGCCCGGCGCTGCTGCTGGTGCCGCGCCATCCGCAGCGCTTCGATGAAGTAGCGGGGCTGGTCGCGCGCAACGGCTTCTCGCTGGTTCGCCGCAGCGCTCTCGGCGATGCCGCGGCATGGGAGCAGGCGGGCCTGCCGGAGCCGGTCGCGGCGGATGTGCTGCTGGGCGATTCGATGGGCGAGATGGCGCTGTACTTCGCGGCCTCGGACATTGCGTTCATCGGTGGCAGCCTGCTGCCGCTGGGCGGGCAGAACCTGATCGAGGCGTGCGCCGCAGGCACGCCGGTGCTGATCGGCCCGCACACCTTCAACTTCGCGCAGGCGACCGAAGACGCCATTGCCGCAGGTGCCTGCCGGCGCGTGGCCGATGCCGACGAACTGATGCGCACCGCAGCGGCGGTGCTGGGCGATGCGCCCGGGCTGGCCGCCATGCGCGATGCCGCGCGCGAGTTCTCGGTGCTCCATCGTGGCGCCACGCAGCGGACCATGGCCGCTCTCGCCCAGGTGATCGGCGCGGCGCATTAGGCCTGCAGGGGGACGCGGATGGCACGGGCTGCCTTCATGTAGGCGCGCGCCCGATGGGCCGCTCCCGCGCGGTTCGCTACACTATTCGGCGTGAGGGCCCGTCTGGCGGCCCCACCAGGCCCGCAAGCCGCCGTCGAGCAGCGCGGGCCGGCCAAGCCGCGCGCCCCCTACCAGGAGCTTCCAGATGCAGAAAACCTCTCGTGATCACTCCCGCATGCCCGCCGCGTGGGCGGTGCGTGCCGCCTGCGCCGCGCTGCTCTGCGCCGCCGTGGGTGCCTGCGCCACCGGCCCCGCGCCCGACTCCCCGGGTGCAAGCCCCAGCCTGAACCAGGCGCAGAGCGGCGGCCCCAGCCGCTGGGAACTGACGCGCTGGCAGCAGCCGGACGGCACGCTCAGGCAGATCCCGCATGGCGACAACGGCCAGCCGATCATCTTCGAGTTCAATAGCGGCATCGACTCGGCGCAAGGCACGGTCAGCGGCTACAGCGGCTGCAACCGCTTCACCGGCGGCTACGGCAAGACGGCTACCGGCATGCGCTTCGACAGGATGGCCGGCACGCGCATGGCCTGCGTGCCGCCGCGCGGCGAGCTGGAGGCCGCGCTGCTCAAGGCCATGCAGTCGCCGTTCACCACCGTGGGCACGCAGCCGTCGGCGGGGTCGACGGGGCGCCAGATTATCTGGAAGACCGTCGATGGCGACCTGCTGCAGTTCGTCGAGCGCGAGGGGGTGGGCAGGCGCGGCGAGAAGATGGATGCGCAGCAGGCCGGCGGCGTGGAGAAGATCGTCTACGTGGATTCACAGCGCGTGGAATGCAGTGGCGTCGGCAAGCAGACCTGCTATCGCGTGCGCGAGAATCCCGATGCGCCGTGGTCGCTCTGGTACGGCCCGATCGAAGGGCTCGATTTCGAGCCGGGCATGGCGTACAAGCTGCGCGTGCGCGAGACGCGAGTGGACAATCCCCCCGCGGATGCTTCGTCGGTCCGCTGGCAGCTGCTGGGGGTGGAGTCGCGTACGCGGGTCAACTGAGCGCTTCAACTGAGCGCTGCAGGCGCCACTGGCGCCCGCCAGGAAAAAACGCCGCGGTGGTAGCCGCGGCGTTTTTGTTTTCTGCCGGCGCGGGCGATCAGCTGCGCGGCGCGGGCGTGCCGGCGATGGCTTCCCGGCGCTGCGCGGCGCGCTTGCCTGCCGGCGCGCTTGCCGGCGTGGTGCCCGGCGCCGTGCCCAGCTTCAGCCTCTCCGGCAGCTTGTACATCGAGCCCGGCGACGAGGTCAGCAGGGTGTTGATCTGCAACACGTCTTCCTCGACCAGCGCGCCGGTGGCGGCCTTCAGGCGCAAGCCGTTCATGATGGTGTCGTAACGCGCCTTGGCGAGATCGCGGCGCGTGGAGAACAGCTGCGCCTCGGCGTTCAGCACGTCGATATTGATGCGCACGCCCACCTCGTAGCCGAGCTGGTTGGATTCCACCGCGCTTTGCGCCGAACGCTCGGCGGCTTCCAGCGCCTTGACCTGGGCCAGGCCGTTGAACACGCCGGAATAGGTCTGGCGCGCACTCTGGGCGGCGGTGCGGCGGGCGAACTCGAGGTCGCTGGCGGCCTTGTCCGCCAGCGCGGCGGTCTCGCGCACGCGCGACTGGACCTGGCCACCGCTGTAGATCGGCACATTCAGCTGCACGCCGATCTGGGCGCTGTTGTAGCGGCTGGAAATATTGACCTGCTGCGCCGCGCTGCCGGTGGAGTTGACGAAGCCGTACGATGCCACGAGATCGACCGAGGGCAGGTGTCCGGCTCGCGCCTTGTTGTATTCGCGCTGTGCGGTGTCGAGGTTGTAGCGGGCCAGGCCGACTTGCGGATTGGTGTTCTCGGCCTGGCTGGCCCAGGTATTGACGTCGGCCGGAAGCGGGCCGGGGAGCTCGGCGGCGGTGCGCAATCCCGGCAGTTCGTCGACCGGCTTGCCGGTGATCTGCTGCAGGTTGGCGCGCTTGATTTCGAGGTCGCTCTGCGCCGCGATCTCGGTCGAAATGGCCAGGTCGTAGCGCGCCTGCGCATCATTGGCGTCGGTAATGGTGGCGGTACCGACCTCGAAGTTGCGCTTGGCCTGCGCCAGCTGCTCGGCGATGGCCTTCTTCTGCGCGCCGGCCAGGTAGAGGTTGTCCTGCGAGGCCAGCACGTCGAAGTAGGCCTGCGAGGTGCGCGTGATCAGGTCGAGCTGCGCCTGGCTGAACGTGACTTCGCCCGCCAGCGCGGCCAGCTCGCCCTGCTTGTAGGTTTCCCAGCGATCCCAGCGGAACAGCGGCTGGACCAGTTGCAGCGACCAGTTGTTGTTGTTGAGAAAGCGGTCCGCCACGATCGGGACCGTCTGGTCCACATTGGTGCGCGTGGCGCCGAGCGTGCCGTTGATCTGCGGCAACAGGCCGGAGCGTCCTTGCGGCAGCTTTTCCTGGCTGGCCACCAGCTGCGCGCGCGCGCTGGCGAACTGTGCATCGTTGGCCTGGGCGTCGCGATAGACCTGGAGCAGGTCGGCGCCATGCGCGGCCGGCAGGTGCAGCAGCGCGAGCAGCGAGCCCGTCAGTGCCAGGCGCGTCGTGGGCAGGCCCCGCGCAGGGAACAGCGCAAACCTCATGACATCTCCAGTCGGCCGGGCAGCAGTCGCCAGGCTTACGTTTTTCGATCAGCGTTCAGGGGGAGCCGGCGCCGCCAGCCTGCCGGCGCCGTGCAAGGGGCTACTGCTCAATGCTTGCTGGTACTGCTGGTACTGCTGGTCCTGCCGGTACTGCTGGAAATACTGGTGCTGCTGGTACTTTCCGGTGCTGCCTGGTGCTTTCCTGGGCCGTCAATACTTCGGCATGGCCGGGTCCACCTGGCTGGCCCAGGCGTCCACGCCGCCGGTCAGGTTGTAGACCTTGGCGAAGCCCTGGCGCTCGAGGAAGCCCGCCACCTGCATGCTGCGCATGCCGTGATGGCAGATGCAGACGATGTCCGCGTCTTCGTCGAGTTCGGCGGCGCGCGCCGGGATCTGGCCCATCGGGATGTGGGTGATGCCGGGCATGGCGCAGGTCTGCACCTCCCAGCCTTCGCGCACGTCGAGCAGCACCGGTTGCGGGCGGCCGGCATCGGCCAGCCACTGCGCGAGTTCGGGAGCGTTGATGACCTGCATGTGGCTCGCCCCGTTCAGAAGTGGAAGCGCGAGGGCTGCTCGGCACCGCTCAGCGGCGTGACAGCGGTCTCGAACAGGTTGACGGTCTTGTACTCGGTCTCGCTCACGCGCGTGATGATCTGCGCTTCCATCGCGGGCAGCGCGCCCACGAAGGCGGCGATGCGGCCGCCGACCTTGACCTGCGACAGGATCGACGAGGGTACCGAGGGCAGGGCGCCGGAGATGCAGATCACATCGTAGGGTGCGCTGGCGGCCCAGCCGGCGGCGGCGTTGCCTTCGGCCACGTCGACATTGGTCACGCCGGCATCGGCCAGGTTCTTGCGGGCAAGCGCAGCCAGTTCCGGCAGGATGTCCACGGTCACCACGTGGCGCGCGCGGTGGGCCAGCAGGGCGGCCATGTAGCCGGAGCCGGCGCCGATCTCGAGCACCTGCTCGTGCTTGCGCACCGCCAGGTCCTGCAGGATGCGGGCCTCGACGCGCGGCGCCAGCATGTTCTGGCCGCCGGGCAGCGGGATTTCCATGTCGACGAAGGCCAGCGCGGCGTAAGCCTGCGGTACGAACTGTTCCCGCTTGACCACGGCCAGCAGGTCCAGGATTTCCTGGTCCAGCACATCCCACGGGCGGATTTGCTGTTCGATCATATTGAATCGGGCTTTCTCGAGATCCATCTTGCCATTCCTTCCAGTGCCAACCGCTTGTTCAGTTCTGAGTCCGGCCGCGCGGTGCCAGGGGCCGGGGAAATCCGTGAAACCTGCCATTTTAACCCCTTGCCAAGGCAGTTGCCGAAGCGCGTGACAGGAATTGTCGCCTCCATGCCGCAATCCGGCCCGGGAAGCGGCATTGCGGGCGACCGGCGGGGGCCGGGCCGTGGCCGCTGTCATTCGGCGCTGGCCGGCTCGCGCACCGGCACGTGGGGGCTATCCGCCGCCTGCGCGGCGGGCTTGCCGCGCCAGCGCCGCCCCAGCCAGGCGCTGAAATCGTCCAGGTAGGTGTAGATCACCGGCACCACCACCAGCGTCAGGATCGACGAGGTGATGATCCCGCCGATCACCGTCTGCCCCATCGGCGCGCGCTGCTCGGCGCCTTCGCCCAGGCTGAAGGCCAGTGGCACCATGCCGAAGATCATGGCCAGCGTGGTCATCAGGATGGGGCGCAGGCGCACGCGCGCGGCGGCCACCAGCGCGGCTTCGCGCGACATCGGCGGCTGGCCGTCGGCGCCACGCCGGGCCTGGTTGGCGAAGTCGACCAGCAGGATGGCGTTCTTGGTCACCAGCCCCATCAGCATGATGAAGCCGATGATGGAGAACATGTTCAGCGTGGAGCGGAACAGCAGCAGCGCCGCGAACACGCCGACCAGCGTGAGCGGCAGCGAGGTCATGATGGCGATCGGCTGGAAGAAGCTGGCGAACTGCGAGGCCAGGATCATGTAGATGAAGATCACCGCCAGCGCCAGCGCCGACACGGCGAAGCCGAACGATTCGTTCATCGACTTGGTGGAGCCGCCGAAGCGGTATTTGTAGCCCACCGGCCAGTTCATGCCGTCCAGCGCGGCCTTGACCTCGCGCGCCACTTCTCCCTGCGAGCGGCCCGCGGTGTTGGCGGTCAGTTCCACCTCGCGGCTGAGGTCGCGCCGGCTGATCTGGTTGGCCCCGGTGGTGGGCACCAGTTCGGCGATCTGGCGCAGCGGCACCATGCGTGGCGAGCCGTCGCTGCCCACCTGGCTGCTGGCGATCATCAGCCCGCTGAGGTCGGCCATGCCGGTGCGGGCGTCCTTGGGCAGGCGCACGCGCACGTCGTAGTTCTGGTCGTCGGGCGCGCGCCACGAGCTGATGGCGTCGCCGGCCAGCAACGGGCGCAGCGCATTGCCGATCTGCACGATGCCCACGCCGAGGTCCGACGCCAGCTCGCGGCGGATGCGGACCTCCACGGTAGGGCGGTCGTCCTTCATGCTGGAATCGAGGTCGGCCAGGCCGCGGACGGCATTCATGCGGCGGCTGGCCTCCAGCGAGAGGCGGCGCAGCGTCTCGAGATCGTCGCCCTGGATCGACACCTGCAGCGCCTTCTGCCCGCCCGCGCCATCGGGCATGCCGACCATGGTCAGGGTGATGCCGGCGATGCCCGCGAGCCGCTCGCGGATCATCGGGTTGAGCTGGGTGGTGGTGAGCTTGCGCATGCGCCGCTCGGTCAGCCGCACCGACACCAGCGCGTTGTTGCGGCCCGAGGTGTTGCCCGAGTTGATGGTGGCATAGGTATAGGCCACTTCCGGGAACGCCTTGAGCGCGGCCTCCACCTGCCTGACCTTGGCCTCGGTGACGGCGATCGACGTGCCCACCGGCGTGGTGAAGCCGACCTGGGTTTCGCCGAGGTCGGCGGCGGGCACGAACTCGGTGCCGATCAGCGGCACCAGCGCGAAGCTGCCGAAGAAGGTCGCCGCGGCGATGATGGCGGTGGCGAGGCGGTGCTTCAGTGCCCAGCCCAGCATGCTGCCATAGCCGTGGCCGAGCGCGTCCATGCGCGCCGAGAACCAGTCCAGCAGGCGGCCCACGGTGCGGCCGTACAGGCTCTTCTTGTTGCCCGTGCCGTGCAGGTCGGGGTCATGCCAGACCGACGACAGCATCGGGTCGAGCGTGAACGACACGAACATCGAGATCAGCACGGCCGCCACCACGGTGACGCCGAACTGATGGAAGAAGCGGCCGATGATGCCGCCCATGAAGCCCACCGGCAGAAACACCGCGACAATGGAGAAGGTGGTCGCCAGTACCGCCAGGCCGATCTCGTTGGTGCCGTCCAGCGCCGCCGCGCGATGGTCCTTGCCCATGAGGTTGTGGCGCACGATGTTCTCGCGCACCACGATGGCGTCGTCGATCAGCAGGCCCACGCACAGCGACAGCGCCATCAGCGTGATCACGTTGAGCGTGAAGCCGAACATGTACATCACGCCGAAGGTGCCGATCAGCGCGATCGGCAGCGTCAGCCCCGTGATCACCGTGCTGCGCCAGGAGCCGAGGAACAGGAAGACGATGGCCACGGTCAGCATGGCGCCTTCAAGCAGCGTCGAGCGGACTTCCTTGACGCTGCTGCGGATGCCGCGCGCGGCATCGTTGACCACGGTGAGCTGCACGCCCGCGGGCACCAGCTTGCGCACTTCGTTGGTCATCCTGATCAGGCCGTCGACGGTGTCCACGGTGTTCTGGCCCTGCGCCTTCACCACCGCGAGGAACAGCGCGCGCTTGCCGTCGAGCATGGCCAGGCTTTCCTGCTCTTCTTCGCCGTCGCGTACGTCGGCCACCTGCTCCAGCGTGACCGGCTGGCCGGCGCGGCGCGCCACGATGATCTTGCGGAAGGCGTCCGGCGTGAGCATGCGGCCCTTGATCTGCACCACCGTCTCGGTGGAGGTCGAGCGCAGTTCGCCAGCCGGCAGCTCCTGGTTCTCGTTGCGGATCGCGTCCATCACCTGGTTCACGCCGATGCCGAGTGCTTCGAGCTGGGCCGGGCGGATGCGGATCTCGACTTCGCGCTTGGTGCCGCCGACGAGGCTGATGGCGCCCACGCCGCGCACGGTTTCCAGGCGCTTGCGCACGATCTGGTCGGCGATCGTGGTCAACTCCCGCTGCGTGCGCTCGGCGCCCGGCGCGTTGGACACCGACAGGTAGAACACCGGCGCGTCGGACGGGTCGTAGCGCAGCACGCGCGGGTCCTTCACCTCGTCGCGGAACTGCGGGCGGATCAGCGCGATCTTGTCGCGCACGTCCTGCGCGGCCTGGCCGACGTCGACAGAGAGATCGAACTTGATCACCACCACCGAGGTGCCCTGGTAGGAGTGCGAAAAGATCTCGTCGATGCCGGAGATGGTGTTGACGATCTCCTCGATCTTGCGGGTGACGTCCGACTCCACCGATTCGGGCGCGGCGCCGGGATACTCGGTCTGCACCACCACGATGGGAAAGGTGATGTCCGGAAACTGGTCGACCGACAGCCGCTGGTAGGAGAACAGCCCCACCACGACGAAGGCCATCATCATCATGGTGGCCAGCACCGGGTTATGGATTGACAGGCGAGTGAACCACATGGCGGGCGCCCTATGCCTTGACCAGCTTGACGCGGCTGCCCGCGCGCAAGGTGCCGAGGTTGTTGCGCACCACCTGTGCGCCGGCCGACAGGCCGCCGGCGATCTCTACCAGCCCGCGCTCGTCGTCGCGGATGCCGGGCTTGACCTCTCGCTCGGCCAGCATGCCGTTCTCCACGGTGTAGACGAAGGCGCGCTCGCCGTCGCTGCGGATCGCGGTGGCCGGCACCGCCACCACGCCCGCGTGCTGGCCCAGCACCAGCGCGCCCTGCGCGAACATGCCGGCGCGCAGGCGGGCGCCGGGATTGTCCACGCGCACATAGACCATGATGCTGCGCGAGCCGGGCACGGCCGAGGGATTGATGCGCACCAGCCTGCCTTCGAAGCGGCCGCTGCCTTCCACGTCGAGCCGCACGGCCTGGCCGATGGCGGCGCGCGCCACGTCGGCGGTCGGGATCGGCGCCTCCAGCTCCAGCGAGCGCAGGTCGACGATGTCGACCAGGCGCGTATCCGGCGAGACCTTCTCGCCCGGCTGCACCGCGCGCGCCGCCACCAGGCCGTCCAGCGGCGCCTTGACCACGGTATCGGCCAGCGCCTTCTGCGCGACGTCGAGCCCACCCTGGGCGGCATCGAGGTTGGCGCGCGCCACGTCGAGATTGCTCTGGTAGTTGTCGAATGCCGTCTTGGAGATGAAACCCTTGGCAACCAGCTCGCGGTTGCGCTCGAAGGTCTGCTTAGAGTTCTCGTACTGGCCGCGCGCCGCCAGCATCTGGCCGCGCGCCTGGGCTACCTTGGCCTGGTATTCGGTGGCGTCGATGCGCACGATGACCTGGCCGGCGCGTACGGCCTCGCCCTCGCGCACCAGCACTTGCTGCACCTCGCCCGAGACCTTGGCCTTGACCGAGGCCTGGTTGAGCGCGCGCAGCCCGCCCGACAGCGGCAGTGCAACGCGGAGATCCTGCGTGGCGGCTTCGGCCAGGTCGGAGTGGAGGAATTCCACCAGGCCTGGCGCGGCCGGCTGCACGGCCGCCGGGGCCGTGGCCGGCTTGCCGGTGCCGTTCTTGCGCACGGCCGCGGTGGCGCTGAGCACCGCGATCACGGCCACCGCGGCGAACGTGCCAATCAGTATCTTTGTGCGTCGGGTCATGCTGTCTCCGGCGGCCGCGCCGGAGAGTCCGCCGCGTCCTGCTGCGCTTGCGCTCGTGCGAGCGCTTCTAGTTGTTCTTGCCGTATCCGCTCCCAGACGTAGGGGCCGACCTTCGGCGGCAGCGGCGTATCGCGCGCGGCGCCGGTGGTGAGCCCGAACAGCAGCATCTGGAGCAGGTTGTCGATAAAGGCCTCGGGGTCGATCACGATGCTCGACGAAGCCCCGAAGCCGCGTTGCCACAACACCAGGAACACCAGCGGCGCGCAGATCAGCGCGCTGTTGGGGTTGGCCGGCACCGCGCGCAACTCCCCGCGTGCCGCGCCTCGCGCCAGCACGCGCGCGAACAGCTCGTCGCCCGGTACCGTCACCTCCTCGTGGTAGAAACGGGCGATGTCGGGGAAGTGATTCGCCTCCGCCAGGACCAGCCTGGTCAGGCCTGCCACCGAGGTGGCGCCGATCAGGCCCCACCAGCCGCGCAGCAGTTCGCGCAGCAGCTCGGCGGTGGTGCCTTCGAAGGTCTCCACCAGGTCGACGCCCCGGGCCAGCGCCGGCCCCAGGTTCTCCCGCACCACGGTCTTGAACAGCTCTTCCTTGTTGGCAAAGTACAAATACACCGTGCCCTTGGACACACCTGCGGCGGCCGCGACATCTTCCAGGCGGGTGGCCGCATAGCCTCGCTCGACAAACAGTTCGAGCGCCGCGGCCACCAGTTCCTGCGGGCGCGCGGCCTTGCGGCGGGCCCAACGCTTGGGATTCGCCTCGGCCTTGTTCTGGTCTTGGGACTTGTTCACTGGGGCGCTGCGCACCTATGCCGGTGCGTTCTCCGCGGATTTTGCCAATAAATAACTCTTGGGTCAGTAATGTAGTGGAGTGGATTGGGGCGGTCAAGCTGGGGCATTCACGGTCTGGCGCCGCGGGCATGGGGCACAATACGGCCTGCCGGACGCCCGTCCGCGCCTGAACCTTTGCCATGTCCGTCCAGTCTGAACTTTCCTGCCGCCCGGATTGTGGCGCTTGTTGCACTGCGCCCTCCATTACGTCACCCATTCCGGGCATGCCGCACGGCAAGCCCGCCGGCGTGCCGTGCGTGCAGCTGCTGCCGGATCGCCGCTGCGCGATCTTCGGGCAGCCTTCGCGGCCGGCGTTCTGCGCCGGCCTCAAGCCCGCCGCCGACATGTGCGGCGACTCGCGGGGGCAGGCGCTGGCATGGCTGGCGCGGCTGGAGGCCGCCACGGCGCCCGCGCCGGCTGCCATTGCCCGCTGAACCGCAAAGGAAACCAACCCATGGTCATGATGAATCGCCGGCGCTGGCTGGCAGCAAGCGGTGCTCTCGCGTTCGCCGCGGCACTGGCGGGCTGCGCCATGTTCGGCAACGACTACACCTTCTCGCAAAGCCAGCTGCAGGCAGCGCTGGAGCGCAAGTTCCCATTCAACAAGCGCTATATGGAGCTGTTCGACATCCAGCTCGCCAACCCGCGGCTCACGCTCGACCCGGAGCGCAACCGCGTGAACGTGCAGTTCGATGCGACCATCGACAACCGCCTGTTCTTCGGCCAGCCGCTGACAGGGCGCTTCGCGCTCGATAGCGGCCTGCGCTACGACCCGCCCAGCCGCTCGCTGGTGCTGCAGGATCCGCAGGTCCAGCAGTTCGACATCGGCGGCCTGCCGGCGCAGTTCACGCGCCAGCTCAATGCGCTGGGCGGCATCCTCGCCGAGCAGCTATTGCAGGGCTATCCGCTCTATACCTTCCGTCCGGATCAGCTGCGCCTTGCCGGCTCCAGTGTCGAGCCCGGTACAATCACCGTTTTGCCCAACGGGATCAACGTCAAGATCAACCGTCCGTGAGTGCGCGTGCGCGCATGACGGGCGCGCGGCCAACGGTGGTCCGTACCCTGCGGCTTCCTTTTTTCCTTTTTCGTTTTCCTTCGCCCCACCAATCAGCATGGATATTGCGCTCGCCCTGAAAGCCGTGATCCTCGGCATCGTCGAAGGACTGACCGAGTTCCTGCCCATCTCCAGCACCGGCCACCTGATCCTGGCTGGCCAGTTGCTCGACTTCAACGACGAAAAAGGCAAGATCTTCGAAATCGTGATCCAGTTCGGCGCCATCCTGGCGGTGTGCTGGGAATTCCGCCGCCGCATCACCACCGTGGTGGGCGGCCTGGCCACCGACGAGAAGGCGCGACGCTTCGCCGTCAACGTGATCGTCGCCACGGTGCCGGCGATCGTGCTGGCGCTGGTGTTCGGCAAATGGATCAAGGCGCATCTGTTCAACCCGGTCACCGTGGCCACCGCCTTTATCGTCGGCGGCGTGGTGATCCTGTGGGCCGAATGGCGCGAGGCGCATCGCGGCCGGGTCTCCCACCCCGCAGGCAATGCCCTGCTGGAGGCCGCCAAGGCCGGCGCGCCGCGCATCGAGTCGGTGGATGACCTCAACTGGCGCGACGCCATCAAGGTGGGCCTGGCGCAATGTTTCGCGCTGATCCCCGGCACCTCGCGCTCCGGCGCCACCATCATCGGCGGCATGCTGTTCGGGCTGTCGCGCCAGGTGGCGACCGAGTTCTCGTTCTTCCTGGCGATCCCGGTGATCTTCGGCGCCACGGTGTACGAGCTTTACAAGGCGCGCGCGCTGCTGTCCGCCGACGATCTCGGTGTGTTCGGCGTCGGCTTCGTGTTTGCCTTCCTGTCGGCCTTCCTGTGCGTGCGGTGGCTGCTGCGCTTCGTGGCCACCCATGACTTCAAGCCGTTCGCCTGGTACCGGATCGTCTTCGGCGTGATCGTGCTGGTGACCGCCTACACGGGACTGATCGCCTGGCACGCCTGATCGCGCCAAGCCGCGGCCGCGCCTGGCCGTTCACGCGGGGCGCGACGCAAACAAGAAAGGCGTGGCCACTGGCCACGCCTTTTCTATTGGGCAAGCGGCCAGGCCTCAGGCCCGCTTGCGGAATACCACGTCCCACACGCCATGGCCGAGCCGCACGCCGCGGCGTTCGAACTTGGTGACGGGGCGGTAGTCAGGCCGCGGCGCAAAGCCGCCGGCCGCATCCGACGTGTTCTCCAGCGCCGGTTCGCCCGACAGCACTTCCACCATCTGGTGGGCATATTCTTCCCAGTCGGTCGCGCAGTGCAGGTAGCCGCCCGGCTTGAGCCGGCTGGCCAGCACCTTCACCAGGGGCGCCTGCACCAGGCGGCGCTTGTTGTGGCGCTTCTTGTGCCAGGGGTCGGGGAAGAAGATATGGATGCCATCCAGGCAGCCGTCGGTCAGCATATGCGCGATGACCTCGACCGCATCGTGCGGCATGATCCGCACATTCCCGATGCCGCGCTCGCCGATCAGCTTGAGCAGGGCGCCCACGCCGGGCTCGTGCACCTCGCAGCCCAGGAAGTTGTCCTGCGGCCGCAACTGCGCGATATGCGCGGTGGTTTCGCCCATGCCGAAACCGATTTCCAGGATCGCCGGCGCGACGCGCCCGAAGGTGGCTTCCCAGTCCAGCGGCTGCGGCGCGTAGGGCAGGATAAAGCGCGGGCCGAGGTCATCGATGGCGCGCTGCTGCCCGGTGGAGGTCCGCCCGGCGCGGCGCACGAAGGAGCGGATGCGGCGCGGATGCGCCACGGCGGCGGCCTGGTCGGGCGCGTTGCCGGCCTCGTCGGCTGGCGTGGGGTCGGAACTGGGGTCTTGGGGAAGCATGGCAACAAAAAAGCCGCCGGGCGAAGCCTGATCGGTCAGTGACCAGGTGGCGAAGGCGGCTCGTATCAATCCGAGGTGGAGCGGGCGATGGGAATCGAACCCACGTCTTTAGCTTGGGAAGCTAAGGTAATGGCCATTATACGACGCCCGCAAGAGCCGGGATTTTACGCGGGATTCAGGCGGGAGCGCAAGCGGTGGAAGTGGGCGCGGCATGCGAAAGTGGATGCACTGCAACTCGGCTTGCTGGGTGCGCTGGCATCATTTTGGGCGGCGATGGAGGGCGGAATCCGGCATGCGTGTGCATGGCAATGTCCGCACCCTGTCCTTGCGATCGTAAGGCTGCGGAGAGGGAACTCCCATCTTTGTAGAGATGGTTCGGCATTTGAGGCTCGGCCGTAGAGGCCGACTATGCCTTTTCTATCGCGACCCACCACCTGGCAATCTGCTTCCCGGTGCGAATGGGTACTTTCGACCCGAAACGGGCGTCAACTCTGCTACCGGCGAATGGCCGCTGTTGCCATGCGTGCCCAGTTACTAGGCCTGGCCGTCCGGCCGACCGCTGACGGTCTGGTACGGGCCATCTGTTCCATCATCATTCGGTCAAGCACGAGGGTTTTTCGGAAAGCCCCTCCTATTCTCCATCGGGTGCGCGCTCCTTGAGGGTGGCTAGGGCGTCCATCAATCGCTTGGCATTCAGTTCATCCTCGACATAGATCTGCGCCAATGTCCGGCCGCCGGATGATCGAGGCTCGACCACGAACCAGTTACGCTTGCTGAACAGGCGCGTTTCAGCAATCGATCGGTAATATAGCCTGGTGGCTTTCCGAATGGACGTGGTAGTAACAGATGTCAAGCCAGGAGCGGACACAGCTCTGGCGCCGCTCCCGAACTCCACATACCGGTCCGTGACCTGGACTGACTCCGGACGCTTCTTGTCTGGCTGCTCGTACAGCACGCGCTCCACAATGACCTGAGGATTGCTGACGGTGGCGGGTTGGTAATCAATGCGGGTAGCACAGGCAGCCAACAGTAGGATCGGAACGAGTAAGCAGGTTCTCATAGCAGTGAGCGGAAGTTCGGGCGCAATTCTGAGTGGATTCTTGCGGGTTGTCACGCTTGTTAGGCGAGCAACTCCAGCATCCGCGTCTTTTACAATTGGAAGCGGCTATATCCAGCAGCCAAGAGCGCGGCACCTGCTTGCGACGAGTCGCGGTGGCGTGCGAGCCGCGCCTAACCCGTCGGGGAAAGCGGCCATTCGACACGGATGACGGTATGACTGTTCCTGGCCCGGACTCGGCTGCGAATGGCGACCGGCTCAGACCGCCCCGCTTCTGCCTCTGTGCGCCTCGGTAACCCTCCCATTTCTAGCAGTCTCTGGAAGTTGAGGCTAGGCCACGATGGCCGATCGTTGTTTCGGGTCATGCCGCCGAGCGCCATGTTCGGGCGCTCGTGATTGTAAGACCATAGCCATTTGGTGGCGTAATCCTGGAAGTCGCGGGCTGTCTCAAACAGTTAGTGCGCCAAGATGTACGGCGGCAATCCATGTACCCTGAGGGACACTCTTCCCGGATTTTTCCGGGACGTTACCCTGGCACCTTCTTCAGGTAGGCGGGTGCGTGGGGCGGGAGTCGGGATCACGCGGCGTGAACCGCCATGCGCGCCGCTACCGGTGCCGCCCCCTGCGCCCGCGGCTCCCGGGCGCCGTCGCCGATCCGGAACACGGCCACCGCCGCCGACAGCCTGCGTGCCTGCTCTTCCAGCGACCCGGCGGCCGCTGCGGCCTGTTCGACCAGCGCCGCATTCTGCTGGGTGACCTCATCCATCTGGGTGACCGCGACGTTGACCTGGTCGATGCCGGAGCTCTGTTCGGCGGCGGCGGCGGCGATCTCGTTCATGATGCCGCTGACGCGGGCGATGGCGCTGACGATCTCGGCCATGGTGGCGCCGGAGCGCTCGACCAGTCCGGCGCCCGCTTCCACGCGTGCGGTGGAGGCGTCGATCAGGCCCTTGATCTCTTTGGCGGCGCCGGCGCTGCGCTGCGCGAGCGAGCGCACCTCGCTGGCGACCACCGCGAAGCCGCGGCCCTGTTCGCCGGCACGGGCGGCTTCGACCGCGGCGTTCAGGGCCAGGATATTGGTCTGGAAGGCGATGCTCTCGATCACGCCGACGATCTCTCCGATCTTGCGCGAGTCGCCGACGATATGCTGCATGGTGCCGACCACCTGCTGCGTGAGTTCGCCGCCCTGGGCGGCCAGCCCCGAGGCGCCTTGCGCGAGATGGCTGGCCTGCCTGGCGTTCTCGGCGGTCTGTTTCACGGTGGAAGTGAGTTCTTCCATGCTGGCGGCGGTCTGTTCCAGCGATGCGGCTTGTTCTTCGGTGCGTTGGGAGAGATCGGTGTTGCCGGCGGAGATCTCGCGCACGCCGACGTTGATTGATTCGGTGCCGCCGCGCACGGTGCCGACCGTTTCGATCAGCGACGCCTGCATCTTCTGCAGGCCGGCGCTGAGCTTGCCCATCTCATTGTCGCTGTCGACCGGGACATGGCCGGTCAGGTCCCCGCTGGCGATGCGATTGAACTGCGCGATGGCGGCGTTGACCGGATCGACGATGGCGCGCATCAGCGCGGCACGCCCGAGCCACGACAGCAGCAGCGCGGCGGCGAGGCCGATGGCCACTGCCATGCTGACCGCCTTGAAGCGTTCCTGCGCCTCCTGGTAGCGCTGCGCGCCGCGCTCGAGCTGGAGCTTCTCCAGTGCCAGCATGGCCTTCTCATACGCACTGTAGAGCGGCGGCAGCTTGTGCGCCTGCTGCTGCAGGAAGGCTGGCTTGTCGCCTGCCTTGAGCGCCGCGAGCGCCGGCTCGACGCCTTCGCCGAGGAACCTGGCGCGCTTGTCCTGCATGTCCTTGATCAGGCGTTGCTCCTCGTCGCCGTTGCCGGCGCCGGCAAGGTAGTGCGCCTGGCGTTCGTTGGAGGCCTTCAGGTATTGGTCGGAGCGCTTGAGCACGGCGCTGGCGCCTTCCTGGTCGTTGAGCTCGGTGAGCGAGGCGTAGGTCGCGAGCGCCAGGCGCAGGCGCAGCAACTGCCCGGCGCTGCCTTCCAGGTCTGCCACCGCGGGCGTGTCGACGGTGTACATCTGCTTGAGCGATTCATTGCCCGCGCGCATGGACAAGAGTCCCGCCGCGGCCCCGACCACCAGGGCGAAACCGAAAAAGGCGACCATGAGGCTGAGATAGCCTCGGATGGACAGGTGCTTCAGCATTGTCTTCCTCTCGTTGAGTATGGCACTCGGCTTCCGTGTCGCCTGCACATGCGCCGGCGCATAGCACGGAGAACGCCTCTGATCATGGGGCGCTATTTCGGTCAACGGCGGGCCGGCGGAAAACTTGAAGCGGGAGGGCGTTGCCTCGTGCCGACGATGCGGAAGGCGGTCAGGCCACGATGCGCAGGCGGCAGGTCGCGGTTTCTTCCTGGCCGGGCGCGAGCCAGCGCAGGCCGGTGCCATGATGGATGGCATCGGGCAGGCCCAGCCATGGTTCCACGCAATAGAAGTCGGAATCGGCGTGCTCGGACCACGTGGTGACCGCGAACCAGGGGGCCGTCGCCGGAGCGGCGGCGACGTCAAGCTCGATCGCCAGCTTGCGCCCGCGCGGCGCCGTGGCGTCGGGCGGGATGGCAAGGGTGCAGGCGCGCGGCGCCGTGTGCGGCTCGCGCAGGACGTGGAAGGCGTCCTGCAGGCGGGAATCGTCGAGCCGATAGGCCGGAGCGCCGGGGCCGAGGTCCTCGGGCGAGCCGTCGGCGCGCTGGCGCATGCGCCGCGCGTCGGGCATATCCAGCACGGTGGCGCCGCGCACTTCGTGGGCGACGGCAAAATAGAAATGGTGGCCCGCGTAATACGGCAGCGGCTGCGCACCGGTATTGCGTGTGCGCAGCGTGGCCTCGATGCCGTCCTCGAGCAGGCGGTAGCCGGCCTCGAACGCGAATTCGAACGGATAGCCCGCGCGCGTCGCGTCGCAGGCTTGCAGTGTCATCGCGATGCGCCGGTCTGCCTCGTATTGCGAGACCGCGAACGGCAGGTCGCGAGCGAAACCGTGATTGGGCAGGGCGCGCACTTCGCCGCCGGCATCGCGCCACGCGCCCGGCACGCCATCGACAAAGTGCCGGGCAATGAACGGAAACAGCAATGGATTGCCGCCGCGCACGCGGGAAGGCTGGGACCAGTCGGCGCCGTCCGGCCAGAACAGGATGTCTTCGCCGCGATGCACCCAGCGCACCAGGCGTGCGCCCGCGTGCGGCGCGAGCAGCAGGTAATCATCCTGCCCGCCTACGCGGACCAGGTCCTGACCTTGGAAATTCGTGAGTGCGACGGCTTGCATGCGGTGTATCGTGTCCGGTGAGGGGACGACGAGAATGACGAGGGCAACGGCGCATCATAACCGGCATGGCACCGGCACCGCACCGGTGCCGGCTCCCGGCGAGCCGGGACGTTGCACGCCCTGCGCGAGTGCATGCGGCGGATTGCGCAAGGCAACCGCGGCGGGCACGGAGCCGGGCGCTTCACATTCGTCGCCGCGTTCGACCTTTGCCGCGCTGGCGCGGATGTTGCGTCGCCACGCAGCGCGTTCTCTCCCTAGCGAAAGGAGCTTGTCATGGCCGAGTCCACCAGCAAGTCCGGCAGCGCAACCGCCGGCGAGCCCGCCGCGGATTTTTCTCCCACGCGCTTCTCCCATGTGCGTCCGCAGGATACGGCCTTCGTCGACCAGGGCCTGCGCGACTTCTTCCTCTACCGCGACCTCGGCGTGGCCGATGCCACCGGCGGCAAGCTGCTGGTACAGCTCGTCAAGGCCAACCTCCCGCCCGAGCAGGGCACCGGCTGGCACCGGCACCAGGCGGCGTTCCATGTGGTGCTGATGCTCAAGGGCTGGGCGCGCTTCATGTACGAAGACAAGGAAACGCTGGTAGCCGCCGGCGACTGCGTGCACCAGCGTCCCGGCATCACGCACTACCTGTTCGACTATTCGCCCGACATGGAATACCTGGAGATCGTGGGGCCGGCCGACTTCGGCACGGTCGATGCCGAGGGTCCGTGCGCGGTGCCGCCGGTGACGCCATGGCCGGCGGACCGCACCGCCGCCTAGGAAGGAAGGGGCCCCTTCACCCGCTCATGTGCACGGTGTTGCGCACCAGCGGATAGACCTGCGCATCCCAGCGCTTGCCGTTGAACACGCCGTAGTGGCCGACACCGGTCTGCACATGATGCATGCGCATATAGGGCCGCAGGCTTTCGCACAGGTCCTGCGCGGCCATGGTCTGCCCGATGGCGCAGATATCGTCGCGCTCGCCTTCCACGGTCAGCAGTACCGTACGGTGGATGGCGCGCGCGTTCACGCGGCGGCCGGCCACGTCGAGCAGCCCCTGCGCCAGCAGGAAGCGCTGGAACACCATGCTCACGGTCTCGAGATAGAACTCGGCGCTGAGGTCCATGGTGGCGAAGTATTCCTCGTAGAACGTCTGGATCGCGTCGGCGCGCTTGTGCTCGCCGTTGGCGCGCAGGTCGTAGAGATCGCGGAAGGCTTGCTGGTGGCGCTCGCTGTTCATGCTCATGAAGGCCATGAGCTGCACGAAGCCGGGGTAGACCCGGCGCATCGCGCCGGCGAAGCGTAGCGGCACATGGCTGGTGAGCGAATTCTCGAACCACTCGATCGGCTGGCTGGTGGCCAGTTCGTTGACCTTGGTCGGGTTGATGCGCGCGTCGATCGGGCCAGCCATCAGGGTCAGGCTGGGCGGCTGCGCCGGGTCGTTGTCTTCCGCCATCAGGGCCACCGCCGCCAGCGCCGCCACGGTGGGCTGGCACACCGCCATCAGGTGCGTGCCGCCGCCGAGCACGTGCAGGAAGTCGATCAGGTGCTGGACGAATTCGTCAAAGCCGAAACGGCCGTGCATCAGGGAGATATCGCGCGGGTTGTGCCAGTCCGTGATGTAGACGTCATGGTCGCGCAACATGGTCTGCACCGTGCCGCGCAGCAGCGTGGCAAAGTGGCCAGACATCGGCGCGACCAGCAGCACGCGCGGCTGCCTGCTCACGCCGTGCTTGCGAAAACGCAGCAGTGAACAGAACGGCGTGCGCGCGGTGACTTCTTCCGTGACCTGCATCGGCACGCCATCCACGGTGACGCTGTCGATGCCGAAGGGCGGGCGGTGGTGCGTCAGCCGGCTCAACGCCAGCACCTCGCAGGCTGCGCGCGTGGCACGCATGGGATCGCAGCCAGCCATGCGTGGATTGGCGGCCAGCGACACCGCAATCATGTCGGCCAGGCCGCAGGCAGGCTGCATGAGGTCCGCGTAGCTCTGGTACACCTGATACAGCATGGCCGCCCCCCTTGTTATGCATTGACTTCATTCGCCGCAATATGCGTGCCACGGCGTATTGTTGGCATGAGGCTTGCGGGCTTGGGCCTGTGGAATGGCGGGTGACCTGTTCTGGTTCGTTTGCGGCGTGCACGCCGCGTGCGGCAAAGGCCCGCATCGCTGCTGCACCAGCGTGGCTTCATGCTGGTGCGGCCAGGCGCACCGCGCAGGTGCGGCGTCTTTTGTAGCGTATCCGGCGCGCGCGCAAGCAGGCGGACCGTGCCGCGATGCTCGCACCCGCGATGTACTACAACGTCATAGTAGAAGCAGCGGCCCGCGGCACATAGCAAGACATTGCAGCGGCATTGCATGGCGATACGCGGGGCGTGATTTGCACCAGAGGCAAACGAGCCGGCCCGCTGCGCAACGGCTCATCGGACTGGCAAGGAGGCGCGATGGCAAAGACGACCCTCACCATCAGCAGCAAGACATATTCGTCGTGGTCCCTGCGCGGCTGGCTGCTCGCGCGTTTCGCGGGGCTCGAGTTCGAAGAAGTGCTGGTGCCGCCGGACGACGCCGCGGCGCGCGCGGAAATCCTGCTGCTGTCGCCGTCGATCCTCGTGCCCCGCCTGTTCCACCAGGGCGTGACGGTGTGGGACACGCTGGCCATTGCCGAGTATCTCAACGAGATCAGCCCCAAGGCCGGGCTGCTGCCCGACGATCGCGCCGCGCGCGCGCACTGCCGCGCCATCTGCGGCGAGATGCATTCCGGCTTTGCCGCCATGCGCTCGGCCTTGCCGATGAACCTCAAAGGCCATTTTCCCGGCTTCAAGGTGTGGTCGCGCGCGCAGGCGGACATCGATCGCATCACGCAGATCTGGACCGAGTGCCTGACGCAATACGGCGGCCCCTTCCTGTTCGGCAAGCGCACCATGGCCGATGCGATGTACGCGCCGGTGGTGACGCGTTTCCTGACCTACGGCGTCGAGCTCGATCCGCAGCCGGTAGCCTACTGCAAGGAGATCCTCGCCATGCCCGAACTGCAGGAGTGGATCGCGCAGGCGCGCAAGGAACCGGACGAAATCAGCGAGCTTGAAGTGGAATTCTGAACGAGCGCTCTGCGCGCGCCGCAAAGCAAGGCGCCGGGCCGCAGCGACTGCGGCCCGGCGCCTCGCGCTTTCAGGCCGCCGCGGATGTGCCGGCGCGCGCGGCCAGGAAGCCTTCGGCGTAGGCGAAGTACCAGTCGAGCGTGTCCGGGTTGGCCATGGCGTCGCGATTGGCGATCTTGTCCGGGGCATGGCCAAGCAGCAGCTTCTTGATCGGCACTTCCATCTTCTTGCCCGACAGCGTGCGCGGCACGCCCGGCACCTGCAGGATCTCGTTGGGCACATGGCGCGACGACAAGGCGCTGCGGATGCGTGCGCGCATGGTCTCGCGCAGCGTTTCGTCCAGCACCAGCCCTTCGCGCAGCACCACGAACAACGGCATATAGGAATCGCGGCCGAGGTATTCGAGGTCCACCACCATGCTGTCGAGCACTTCCGGCAAGTCTTCCACCACGCGGTACAGCTCGCTGGTACCCATGCGGATGCCGTGCCGGTTGATGGTGGCGTCCGAGCGGCCATAGATGATGGCGCCGCCGTGCGCGGTGATCTTGATCCAGTCGCCGTGGCGCCACACGCCGGGGTAGGTGTCGAAGTAGCTGTCGCGGTAACGCTTGCCGTCGGCGTCGCCCCACAGGAACAGCGGCATCGACGGCATCGGCGCGGTGCAGACCAGCTCGCCGACTTCATCGATCAGCGCATGCCCGGCTTCGTCGAATGCTTCCACGCGCGCGCCCAGGCAGCGGCATTGCATCTCGCCAGAGTACACCGGCAGGATCGGGCACCCGGCCACGAAGGAGCCGGCGAAATCGGTGCCGCCGCTCATCGGCGCCAGCCAGATGTCGCTGCGCACATGGCGGTAGATCCAGTCGTAGGCCTCGGCCGGCAGCGGCGAGCCGGTCGAGCCGAGCGCGCGCAGCCGTGACAGGTCCGCCACGCGCGCGGGCTCGATGCCAGCCTTCATGCCGGCCGTGAAGAAGGCCGCACCCGCGCCGAAGGCAGTAACGCCCGCGGCCTCCACGAAGCGCCACAGCACGCCGGCGTCCGGGTAGGCGGGGTTGCCGTCGTAGAGCGCGATGGTGGTGCCCAGCAGCAGTCCCGCCACCTGCGCGTTCCACATGATCCAGCCGCTGCTGCTGTACCAGTGGAAGACATCGTCCGGGCCGAGGTTGTTGTGGAATGCCATGAGCTTGAGCTGCTCGATGACGATGCCGCCGTGGCCGTGCACGATGGGCTTGGGCATGCCGGTGGTGCCGGACGAGTAGACGATCCACAGCGGGTGATCGAACGGCACCGGCTCGATCGCCAGCGCCACGCGATGCGCCAGCACCGCCTGCCAGGCGTGGCGGCGCATGCCGGCGGGCAGCTCGACGTGGCTGGCCTGCCCGCGTGCCGGCAGCAGCACGATGTCGGTCAGCGAGGGCAGGGCGGCGGCCAGGTCGGCCAGCACCGGCGCGCGGTCGAAGTACTTGCCGCCGTACTGGTAGCCGTCCACGGCGATCAGCACCTTGGGCTCGATCTGGCGGAAGCGGTCGGTCACGGCCACCTGGCCCATGTCCGGGGCGCAGCCAGACCAGATCGCGCCGAGGCTGGCGGTGGCCAGGAAGGCGACCACGGTGGCGGGAATATTCGGCAGGTAGCCCGCCACTCGGTCGCCGCGCGTCACCCCCATGGCGCGCAGCGCGTGGGCGAGCGAGGCTACCTGTGCCTCGAGCGCATCCCAGCTCAGGTCTGTCACGCCGACGGCTTCGCCGGCAGAACGGATGGCGGCGCGCTGGCGCGCGGTGCCGCTGCCTGCGTGGCGGAACACCTGTTGCACGTAATTGAGGGTGGCGCCCTCGAACCAGCGTGCGCCGGGCATGGCGGGATCGCCGAGCACGCGTGCGGGCTCGGTGTCGAAGCGCAGGTCGAAGTAGGCGCGGATGGCGTCCCAGAAGGCTTCGAGGTCGGTTACCGACCATTGCCACAGGGCCGCGTAACCGTCAAAAGCGAGGCCGCGCTCGCTCGCCAGCCAGCGCATGAAGTGCGCGATATGGCTGTCGTCGCGGAACGCCGGCGACGGCGTCCACATCAGTCTCCCTTCTTCAAGGGTGGTCATGTCTCCTCCTCGGGTCCGTCTTTCGCGGACGTGCGGATGGTTGGGTCTTGGCTCGGTGCCGCGGCGGCAGCGCTGCCGCGTGCGGCTTTGCATGATCTTACATGCTGCGTCCCTTTGCGCTGGCGCGGTCCTCGAAAAGCGAGTCCCACAGGCCATCTATGCGCGCCTTCACCGCATCGTCCATGCGGATCGGGCGGCCCCATTCACGGGTGGTCTCGCCCGGCCACTTGTCGGTCGCGTCGATGCCCATCTTGGAGCCGAGCCCAGAGACCGGGGACGCGAAATCGAGGTAGTCGATCGGCGTGTTGTCGACCAGCACCGTGTCGCGCGACGGGTCCACGCGCGTGGTGATGGCCCAGATCACTTCCTTCCAGTCGCGCACGTCGACGTCGTCGTCCACCACCACGATGAACTTCGTGTACATGAACTGCCGCAGGAAGCTCCACACGCCGAACATCACGCGCTTGGCATGGCCGGCGTACTGCTTCTTCATGCGCACCACGGCCATGCGGTAGCTGCAGCCCTCGGGCGGCAGGTAGAAGTCGGTGATCTCCGGGAACTGCTTCTGCAGCAGCGGCACGAACACTTCGTTCAGCGCGACGCCCAGGATGGCCGGCTCGTCGGGCGGCTTGCCGGTATAGGTGGAGTGGTAGATCGGGTCGCGCCGCATGGTGATGCGGTCGATGGTGAAGACCGGGAACCAGTCCTGCTCGTTGTAGTAGCCGGTGTGGTCGCCGTAAGGGCCTTCGAGCGCATGCTGGTAGCCGCTGGGATGGTTCGGGTCGGGCTGGATATGGCCTTCGAGCACGATCTCGGCCGAGGCCGGTACGCTCAGTTCGGACAGCGTCGGCGTGATGCAGCCCGCCAGGGCGGTGCGGCTGCCGCGCAGCAGCCCGGCGAACTGGTACTCGGACAGGGTGTCCGGCACCGGCGTGACGGCGCCGAGGATGGTGGCGGGATCGGCGCCCAGCGCCACCGCGATCGGGAACGGCTTGCCCGGACTGGCGAGCGCGTGTTCACGGAAATCCAGCGCGCCGCCGCGATGGGCCAGCCAGCGCATGATGACCTGGTTGCGGCTGATGACCTGCTGGCGGTAGATGCCCAGGTTCTGGCGCTTCTTGTGCGGGCCCTTGGTAACCACCAGGCCCCAGGTGATCAGCGGCGCGGCATCCTCGGGCCAGCAGGTCTGGATCGGCAGCCGCGCCAGGTCCACGTCGTTGCCTTCCCAGACCACCTCCTGGCAGGCCGGGCTGCCGACGCGCTTGGGCGCCATGTCCCACACTGACTTGGCCAGCGTGAAGAGCTTGCCGGCTTCGCGCAGGCCGCGCGGCGGCTCAGGCTCCTTGAGGGCGGACAGTACGCGGCCGATGTCGCGCAGGTCGGCCAGGCTTTCTGCGCCCATACCTAGCGCAACCCTGCGTGTCGTGCCGAACAGATTGGCGAGCACGGGCACGCTATAAGTGTGTCCAGGCCGCCGGGGATCGCTCGGGTTTTCGAACACGACTGCCGGTCCTTCTGCCCGCAACAACCTGTCGCAGATCTCAGTCATTTCCAGGTTGGGCGACACCGGCGCGCCGATTCGCTTCAGTTCGCCAAGGCCTTCCAGTTGGCCGATGAAATCGCGCAAGTCGTTGTATTTCATAGTGAATTGTGTTGATGCCCAGGCGCGGCGACGCGCTTCTTCGGGCAGTGAGTGCGTGTTAATCATCACATGGGCACGGCGAGACGCAAATAAATCGCCCTGTTTTACATGCCCAAATTGTAAATTTTTTTGCCTTGTCCACTGCGGCGGCGATAGCCCCGATGCTTTACCAGCACTGACTTTGCCCCAATCCACGGCATGTCAAAGTGATGGAAAGGACTTTGTTACATATAGCTTTTAGTTATTATTTTGCCAAACGTTATTCTTGACGAGGTATAAAAGCGTTCCTACAATCCGGTTCTGCTCGTTGGAGTGTTGCGTTGCAGCACATTTTTTTCGGCCCTGTCAAGGGGCTGGTGAAGAATCATCCATATCTGATCATCTAAGCGGAATCGCCTGAGCAAGGGCGGATCCGGATCGACTGCCCCGGCGCTGACCGGGTGCATTGAGTAGTTCGCGGCAGGGCAGGCTCCCCCAAGAGCCTACCCTGTTTCCCGTTGGGCGCATGGGGAGCGCCCACCAACAGGTGCTGGCAGCCTTTGCTGGGCAGTGCAGCATCCTTACTTTGAGTACGCGGTCATCGGCGTGGTGCGTTTCGGCGCGGCACGATGCGGACGGCGGATGGAGGTAAGTATGAGTGGTTGGAAAACCCTTCATCTTCCCGGTGTCGGACGGGCATTGCAGGTCCGTTTCAGACAACCGGTTCCCGGGGTGAGTCGGGCATTGCAGGTCCGTCTCGCACACCGGGTCGCCGGCCGCGCCTTCCGGGGTGGCCGCGCAACACTGAAGTACGCCCTGAACAGTCTCGGGGTGGTGTCTGTAGTCGCAGCGGTATCGCTGGCTGTCAGCCAGGAATGGCGTACTGCACTGGCCGGCGCGCTGGCCGGTGAGGAAGCGCCTGCGGTGCTGATGGAAGCCGCGGTGCCGGCCGCCACGGCCGACGTGGCCGCGGCCAAGCTCGGCCTGGCGCCGTCGCCGATGCTGTCCAAGGCCGCGGGCCTGCCGACGGTGTCCGGCACGGACGACTGGGGCCAGCAGCCGGCCGGCAAGGTGCCCTCCGTGGCCCACCTGGCCGCGCAGATCCCGGCACAGCGCGTAGCGCTGGACGCCCGCAACCCGGCCACGCTGGGCAGCGCGCGCGAACAGGCCGTGGTGGCGGACTATATTGCCCGCAAGTACCGCGTGGCAGCCCAGGCAACCGTGCAACTGGTGAAGGCCGCGTACCTGACCGGCCGCGAGGTCGGTATCGATCCGCTGCTGATCCTGGGCGTGATCGCCATCGAGTCCAGCTTCAACCCATATGCCGAGAGCGGCGTGGGCGCGCAGGGCCTGATGCAGGTCATGACCAAGGTCCACCAGGACAAATACGAGGCCGTGGGCGGCGTGGCAGCCGCGCTCAACCCGTACGCCAATATCAAGATCGGCGCGCTGGTGCTGAAGGACTGCATCGCCCGTGCCGGTTCGCTCGAAGGCGGCCTGAAGTTCTACGTGGGTGCGACCAGCAACACCGATGGCGGCTATGGCGCCAAGGTGCTGGCCGAGCGGGCCCGCCTGCGCCAGCTCCCGGGCGTGCGCAGCGCGCCGGAGCCTGCCAAGCCGGAAGTCACGGCCGACGCCGATGCCAAGGCGCAGGCCCAGGCGGTGCACAACCAGGGTACCGCCGGCGACAAGCTGGAAGCCGCGGGCAATGTGCCCAAGAGCGCCTGATACGTCGCCTGGCCATGCATCGACAAGAAAAGCACCCCTCGGGGTGCTTTTCTGCTTTTTGCTCTTTGCTTTTTGCTTTTCCCGCCGCGCGCCAGCGCGGCCGGGCAGCGGGCAAGGCGTCAGGCGAAGAACTTGCGCAGCCGCGCCATGGCTTCCTCGATGTTTTCCATCGAGGTGGCGTAGGAGATGCGGATATAGTCGCTGGCCGTGTACGGCCCGAAGTCCTGTCCGGGCACCATGACCACGCCGGCATCGCGCAGCATGGCCTGGGTCAGGCTGTCGGCGTTGCCGGCGGCGGGGTGGTTGACGCCGCGGCAGTCCGCATAGATATAGAAGGCGCCGTCCGGCTTGACCGGCACCCGCAGCCCGATGGATTCCAGCGCCGGCACGACGGCATCGCGGCGGCGGCGGAACTCTGCCTTGCGCGCATCGTAGATGGCCAGCGCCTCGGGCGTGAAGCAGGCCAGCGCGGCATGCTGGGCGACCGCAGAGGCGCAGATGAACAGATTCTGCGCCACCTTCTCGAAGGCCTCGACCAGTTCGTCGGGCACCACCAGCCAGCCCAGGCGCCAGCCAGTCATGTTGAAGTACTTGGAGAAGCTGTTGACGGTGATCACGTCGTCATCCAGGCTCAGCGCCGACACCGGCGGCGCGTCATAGGACAAGCCCTGGTAGATCTCGTCGACGATGGCGAAGCCCTGGCGGGCGCGCACGGCCTTGAGGATGCGATCGAGTTCGGCCGGCAGGACCGAGGTGCCGGTCGGGTTGGAGGGCGAAGCCAGCAGCACGCCGCGCGTCTGCTCGCCCCAGTTGGCCTCGACCTGGTCGGCCGTGAGCTGGAAGCGCTGTGCCGGACCGCTAGGAATCATCTTCGCGCGGCCGTCGAAGGCTGCCACGAAATGGCGGTTGCACGGGTAGCTGGGATCCGGCATCAGCACCTCGGCGCCGATTTCGACCAGCACCGCGCAGGCCAGCAGCAGCGCGCCGGAGGCACCCGCCGTGACGATCACGCGGCGCGCGGGGATGTCGATCCCGTAGGTGGTCTTGTAGTAGCCGGCGATGGCCTCGCGCAGCGGCGCGATGCCGAGGGCGCCCGTGTACTGGGTGACGCCGCGCCGCATGGCCGCCTCCGCCGCCTTCAGGACGGGCTCGGCCGCCGTAAAGTCAGGCTCGCCGATGCCCATGTGGATGATGTGCCGCCCGGCACGTTCCAGGTCGGCAGCCTGCTTGGCCAGCTCCATCACGTGGAAGGCGTCGATATTGGCGAGGCGGGAGGCGGTGGCGAGGCGCTGCAGGTCCATGGCGGAAAAGGCTCGGTTGAGGGCGCGGTTGGCCCCGTAGTCGGTTCGGGTGCGGGAGCACAGGCTCCAGCTCAAGTAAAAACACCCGCCTGAAGCGGGTGTCGTTGTGGCAGGCGCGGGCGCCGCAGTGCGGCCCCGGCTGCCTTGCTCAGCGTCGGGCGGCCAGTTCGGGTGCGCGCACCTGGGCGGCCAGCTTGTCCAGCACGCCATTGACGTACTTGTAGCCTTCCACGCCGCCGAAGGTCTTGGTCAGCTCCACGGCCTCGTTGATGACGACCTTGTAGGGGATGTCGACGCAGTGGACCAGCTCGTAGCTGCCGATCAGCAGCGCGGCGCGCTCCACCGGCGAGAGCTCGTCCACCGGGCGGTCCAGGAACGGTGCGAACACCCCCGTCAGCGTGCTTTCCTCGCGGATCGCGCCGTTGAGCAGGGCGTCGAAATGCTCGCGGTCAGCCTTGTTGAAGCCTTGTGCCTCATGCAGGTGCGCCTGGATGGCGCCGGTGTCGTTGCGGTTCAGCAGCCACTGGTAGAGGCCCTGCAGCGCGAGCTCGCGCGAGCGGCGGCGGGCGCTCTTGGGTGCCGCCTTGGGCTCGGACTTCGCCTCGGACTTGCCTGCGGGCTTGCCGGCCGGGTTGCTGCTCTCGGGCGCATCACTCATCGTCGTCCTCGTCTTCGTCCTCTTCCTGGCCGCGCAGCGAATCCAGCGCGGAAACCAGGTTGGCCATCTCGACCGCGGCACGGGCGCAGTCGCGGCCCTTCTCGCGGGTGCGGGCGTGCGCCTGGGCGTCGGTGTCCACGGTCAGGATGCCGTTGGAAATGGGCACGTTGAAGTCCAGGCCCACGCGGGTGATGCCGGCGCCCGATTCGTTCGAAACCAGTTCGAAATGGTAGGTCTCGCCGCGTACCACGGCGCCCAGCGCGATCAGGGCGTCGAATTGGCCGCTTTCGGCCATCTTTTGCAATGCCAGCGGCACTTCCAGCGCGCCGGGCACGGTCACCACGAGGGTATCTTCGCCTTCGATGCCCAGCTTTTCCAGCTCGGCGACACAAGCTTCGCGCAGTTCTTCGCAAACCGGCTCGTTGAAGCGGGCCTGAACGATGCCGATGCGCAGGCCTTCGCCTTCGAGGTTGCTGGGGTAGAAACCGTGATCCATCTTGTATTCTCCTGGGTTCGGTTCGCGGCTGCCGCGGTTCGGAAAGGGGCGGCCGCTGGTATTCGATATTTCAGTCTGCCTGGCCGCGCATGGGCTGGTACCCGGTCACTTCCAGGTCGTAGCCGGTCATGCTCGGCATCTTCAGCGGCGAAGCCAGCACGCGCATCTTGCCCACCCCGACGTCCTTGAGGATCTGGGCGCCCGTGCCGTAGGTACGCAGGTCCGGCTTCTGGCGCGGCCGCTCCTGGGGCGTGTCGAGCGCTGCAAACTGGGTGAAGAGCTGCTGGGCGGTATCGCCGCAGTTCAGCAGCACCATCACGCCATGCTCGGCCTCGGCGATGGCTTCCAGCGCGGCCGGCACGCTCCACGAATGCGTAGTGCACGACACTTCCAGCAAGTCCAGCGTGGACAGCGGCTCGTGCACGCGCACCAGGGTTTCGCGCTCCGGCCGCGGTTCGCCCTTGACCAGCGCCAGGTGGGCGCGGCCGCTCGGCTTGTCGCGGTAGATGATGCTGTGGAAGGTGCCATACGGGGTCTGCATGGCGCGTTCGCCGGCGCGCTCGACGATGCTCTCGGTCCGGCTGCGGTAGTGGATCAGGTCGGCGATCGTGCCGATCTTGATATGGTGTTCTTGCGCGAACTCGATCAGGTCGGGCAGGCGCGCCATGGTGCCGTCGTCCTTCATGATCTCGCAGATCACGGCAGCCGGCGTCAGGCCGGCCAGGGCGCCCAGGTCGCAACCGGCTTCGGTGTGGCCGGCACGGATCAGCACGCCGCCCGGCTGCGCCGTGAGCGGGAAGATATGGCCCGGCTGGACCAGATCCACCGCGCGGGCATCCTTGGCTACCGCGGCCTGTACGGTGCGTGCGCGGTCAGCCGCGGAAATCCCCGTGGTCACGCCCTCCGCGGCCTCGATCGAGACCGTGAAGTTGGTGCCATGCACCGTGCCGTTGCGGCTGACCATGGGTTGCAGGTCCAGCTGGCGGCAGCGTTCGGCGGTCAGCGTCAGGCAGATCAGGCCGCGCCCGTACTTCGCCATGAAGTTGATTGCCTCGGGTGTGACGAAATCGGCAGCCAGGACCAGGTCGCCCTCGTTTTCGCGGTCTTCCTCGTCGACCAGGATGACCATGCGGCCGGCACGGATTTCGGCAATGATTTCTTCGGTACGGGCGATTGTCATGGATGGCAGGCTGGAGAACTGGCTGAAATTGGGGCGGAGTGCTTTGAAATTCGGGGCGGGATGGGATTGCTGGCCGGCTGGCGGGGCGCGTTGGCCGGGTTTTCGGAAAAAACCGGCCGGCCGCGCCAGCGGTCTGGCCCAATATTGTACGTCAAGCCGGCGCCGCGGGGCGCGGTGCCGCCGGCTGTCGGCTCGGTTCGGGACTCAGCCGGCCTTGGGCGCGCTCATCATGCGCTCCACGTAGCGCGCGATCAGGTCGATTTCCAGGTTTACGCGGGCGCCTGCCTTCAGGTCCTGCAGCGTGGTGACTTCGATGGTGTGGGGGATCAGGTTGATCGAGAACGTGCAACCCTGCGCGTCGTCGCTGACCTTGTTGACGGTCAGCGAGACGCCGTTGACCACCACGGAGCCCTTGTACGCCAGATAGCGGCCGAGTTCGCGCGGGGCGCGGATGCGCAGTTCGTGGGACTCGCCCACCGGGGCGAAATGGACGACCTCCCCGAGGCCGTCGACATGGCCGGACACCAGGTGGCCGCCGAGGCGGTCGGCCAGGCGCAGTGCCTTTTCCAGGTTGACGCGGCCCGGGCGGTCCAGGCCGGCGGTCTTGTCGAGCGATTCACGCGACACATCTACGTCGAAGGCGTCGCCATCCAGCGCGATCACCGTCATGCAGGCGCCCTGGATGGCAATGCTGTCGCCGAGGATGACATCGCTCAGGTCCAGTCCGGTGGCGCGCACGCGCAGGCGCACGCCGGCGGTTTCACCGGCAGCCAGCGGGGAAATGGTTTCGATGCGGCCGACGGCCGCGACAATGCCTGTAAACATGGTCAGTGCGGGATGCAAGGGGAAAACACGCATGCTAGCAGGTGCGCGGCCAGTTCGTTTTCCCGGCACGCGGCGGTGGCCGTGGCCGCGCCGCCGCCCGGCGCCTGAACGTGATCGCTGCCCGGCACCTAGACGTGGTCGGCGCGGCGGGCGATCAGGCGCAGGTCTTCGCCGACCATGCGCACGTCGTGCCAGCGGAAGGCCGCGGCATCCTGCAGGCGCGCCAGCGGCGGCAGGTTGAACATGCCCTGGGCATCGCCCAGCAGCTTGGGAGCCAGGTAGACCAGCAGTTCGTCGACGCAATGCTCGCGGATCAGCGAGCCGTTGAGCTTGAAGCCGGCCTCCACATGCAGTTCGTTGATGCCGCGCTTGCCCAGTTCCTCCAGCATGCGGCGCAGTTCTACCTTGCCATGCGGATTGGGCAGCACCACCACCTCGGCGCCGCGGGCTTCCAGCGCCCGCCGGCGGGCAGCGTCGTCGAAGGCGCAGAAGACCAGCACCGGCTTGGCGAAATCGCCGGTGTCCGGCGTGAGCAGGCGCGCATCCAGCGGGATCTCCAGCCGCGAGTCGACCACCACGCGTTGCGGCTGGCGCGGCGTTTCGATGGCGCGCACGTTGAGCTGCGGGTTGTCGTCGCGCACGGTGCCGATGCCGGTGAGGATGGCGCTGGCGCGCGCGCGCCAGGCATGGCCGTCGTCGCGCGCCGCCTGGCCGGTGATCCACTGGCTGGTGCCGTCGTGCAGCGCCGTGCCGCCGTCGAGCGAAGCCGCCACCTTGACCCGCACCCAGGGCAGGCCGCGCGTCATGCGAGAGACAAAGCCGATATTGAGTTCGCGCGCTTCCTTTTCCAGCAGCCCGCAGCGCACGTCGATGCCTGCTTCGCGCAGGCGCTGCAGGCCACGCCCGGAGACCGAGGGATTGGGGTCTTCCATGGCAGCCACCACGCGGGCGATGCCGGCGCGCGCCAGCGCATCCGCGCACGGCGGCGTACGACCGAAGTGGCTGCATGGCTCGAGCGTGACGTAGGCCGTCGCGCCCGCCGGGTCGTGGCCGTTTGCCGCGGCGTTCTTGAGCGCCTGGATTTCCGCGTGGTCCTGCCCGGCCGGCTGGGTGAAGCCCTGGCCGATGATCTTGCCGTCCTTCGACAACACGCAGCCGACGCGCGGATTGGGCGTAGTGGTGTACATGCCCCGCGCAGCTAGCGCGAGAGCCTGTGCCATGGCTGCGTGGTCGGTGTCAGAGAACATGAGGCTAGGGTGTCGCTCGCGGCGCGTTGGGTGGGGATCGGTCTCGGCAACAGGATACCCGGGCGTCCGGATGTCACGATGTCACTGTGGATCGGGCTGGGCGGCGCCGTCGCAGTCGGCATCCCGTCCCGGAGTGCAAAGGCGAACCCGGCCATGCGCGCCGAGCCTCAGCTGCCGTTGTTCACCGCGGCAGGACACGGTGAAGGTGGCGGCAAGGAAACCACCCTGCTCTGAGCGAGAGTATCCCACAGCTGTCATGCGCAGCGTATTGTTGCCTTGCGCCGTAGAGCGCAGGCCGATCCGCAGGCAGGCGCTGCGCATTTCCACCACCGCAAGCGGCGGTGCGGCGTGTTCGCCCGCCGTCACCACGCTCAAATGCCAGCCGCGGTCGAGCGTCGTGGCACCGGGCAGCGGCGCGAGTATCACGTCGCTGCGCCTGGCCACGGCGGTGGCGCGCGCCAGCGCGAGCGAGCCGGCCAGGCGGTCCGCCGCCAGATCGACCTGCTGCCGCGCCACCATGTGCTGCAACGACGGATAGGCCGCCCCGGCAAGGATGGCAAGCACGGCCAGGCAGGCCAGGAGTTCGGCAAGCGTGGCGCCGTGCCACGGGCGCCACGCCAGCGGTCGCCCCATCGCTCAGCAAACCGGCGGTAGCGGCACCGCTTCGGCGGCATGCGCTGGATGTGCAAGCCATTCGCCCGTGCTGCGCAGGATCAGCGTGCCGCATGGCGCATCGGGCCGTTGCGGCACGGCGCGAAGCTCGACGCAGCGCTCCAGCTCCCCGCCCGGGCAAGCACCGGCACTGATCAGATGTCGGGAGCGCGCCGGCGGTGCCGGCACGGGGCGCGGCCACTTGCCTGCCACCTGTCCGCCGCCGGGCTCGGCTGCGAAGGTCATGGCGGCCAGCGCGTGGCGTTCCAGTTCCAGCATGCCGCCAAGCAAGGCGCTGCGCGCCTCGGCGCGCCAGCCGCGCTCCAGGTGCTGGTGCCAGGCGGGCACGACCATGGCGGCGAGGATGCCCAGGACGGTCAGCGTGACCAGCAATTCGAGCAGGGTAAAACCGGTTGGGCGGGGTCTGTGCGACATGAGCGGTTCTCCGGTTGCGGACCGGCGCACCACGGGATGCGCGACGGGCGGTGAATGAGGAGGGGAGGGGAGGTGTGGCGTGCCGTTTCAAGGGGCGCCCGCGCGGATCAGCTCCCGCCAGCGCAGGCGGCCGGTGCGGCGGCTGGCCACCGTGCTGGCGAGTTGCGTGGCACGGCCCGCCTCAAGGGACCAAAGTGTCAATGTCACCGTCGCGCGCGCGCCTAGGCCAGGCCCGCTCGGCGGTGCCGGGGAAAGCGGCGTGGCGGCAAGGCTGATCGCGGCGTCCGCACCGACGGCTTGCCCGCGTGGCGGCTGCACGAGGGGCTTGCCGGGCGGGGCGGCATCTCCGCTCAGCGCGCGGAGCAGGTAAGCCCGCTGGCGTGCGTCGGGCGTGCGCGTAACCAGGGCCAGGTGACCCGGGGCGGCGGGCAGGATCCGCTCCAGGCGCTCGCCGGGGTTGGCAAGCACTCGTTTCCAGCCGCCCGTGGCTTGCGCGTTCGCCGAGGTGGCAGGCTCGAACACGGCGGCGACATCGCCGCCGCTGCCGTACACCACGAGATGGCCGCCGGGCGCGCTGATGATCTCCGGCGCCACGGGTATGGGCGGTGCCGCTTGCTGCGAGGCGCGCGTATCCAGGCGGTGCTGGCAACGGCCGTCCTCCCCGAGCCACGGCGCTGGCCCGCGCAGGTCGAAGCGCCAGAGGCGGCCGGCGTCATCCACGGCATAGGCTGCCACGGCCAGCCCGCCAGCATCGGACAGCACGGTCGCGGCGAGCAGCGCCGTACCGGCCGTGCCTGCCCCGCAGCCGCTCGCGGGCAAGCGCAGGCGTTGCACGGCGTACTTGCCGAGCCACGGGGTGTGGGCGGGTTTGTCCAGTGGCAGCAGCGCGAGTCCGCCCGGCGCCAGCGGCACCATCGCATACCATCTGTTCCCGTCAGGCGCGGGCAGGGCCAGCGCCCGGATCGGCCCCGCGGGCGCCAGCGGAAGCGCGGGGGAGGCATGGGCTTCCCACAGCGGGCCGAGCGGGGGCTCGAGCGCGGTATCGGTGATATCGAGGGCGAACACGGCGGCCGGGGCCTGCTGCCCCGCCTGCCTCGCCTGCCCCGGGCGGGCGGCCGTGATTGCTGCCATGCCGCACAGCAGCACAGTTCGCCAGCGTCCCGGTCCGAGCAGGACATCGGCGGCCTCGGGGAATGGGCAGGGAACCTGGGCTGGCCGGTTGGCGGGGGCTGACAGCGTTCCTCGCGCGACTGGTCCCGATGGTGCCGCCTGGCCCGGCAGGACGCCTGGCGCGTAAGCCAGCACTTCCTCGCCGGTGCCGGCATCGAAGGCATGCAGCAGGCCGCCGTGTGTTCCCAGCCAGACGAGGGCGGGGCGGGCCGCATGCTTGCGGGCAAACCTGGCGTGGCCGGGGCGGCCTGGCATCCATGCCGGCGGCGGCACGAGAACTGGCTGCGCACCGGTCGGGCTGCGGGCCAGGGGCGCCCGACGCAGCCTAGCCAGATGCCGTGCCGCGGCGCCATCCACGTCCGGTTGCGCGGAGAGCAGCCGGCGTGAATCCGGATCGCGCGCGGCAAGCCGTGCTCCGGCTTCCCAGGCGGGCAGGAAGGGCGCAGGCAAATGCGGAGGTTGCTTCGCAGTCGTGGCCGGACGGACAAGGGCGAGCAGGCGGCCGGTCCCGGGCTGCTGGCCGGGCTCCGCTATATAAATGAGCGACTGCCGCGACGCCGTGACGGAGCCCTGCACCGCGCCGGCGCCGAGACCGGCGAAGAAGGCGACCAGCAGGCCGCAGCCCAGGACAGCGCGCCTCATGGCTCGAATTCCGTCTGCAGCAGCCTGCGCACCGCCCGGTCGCGCCCGGCGCCAAGCGCGGTGATGCGAAAGCGCAGCCGCGGGCCGCCGCTCGCATACCCTGGCGTCAGCCATTCGCCGGCTGGCCGCTCGTGGAGCAGCTCGACCACGTAGCGCGGCAGCGCATTCGCGCCAGCGACGTCTGGCGGCAGCACCGGCAGCGTGGTCCCCGTGAAAGCGCCCATGGCGACGCCGGTGGCCACATCCGCTCCGCGCGCATCGAGCCAGTCGTCCCAGGCCGGCGGCAGGCCCACGCCGGGCCGGCACAGCCCCAGCCGCGGTCCCTGCCCGCACTGGCCGGCCGGCGGCCACGTGCCCAGCCGTGCATCCGCGCCGGCGTTGCCGGCGCGCAGTGCCTGCAGCAGGTCGGCCTCGGCGTCCAGCAGACCGGTCTCAGCCGCACGGAAGGCAATTTCGCGATCGAGCTGGTAGGTGCCGATCTGCCGTGCGGAGAGCAGGAAATGCAGGCCAGCCACCATGGCGGTTGCGGTGAGCAGCAACATCGTGGCGGTCAGCATCAGCGTCGTGCCGCCGGCGGCACGGTGCCGCGCGTTCAACAAGGGCAGCATCAACATACCGCTGCCGCGCAAGGCACGGCATTGCGCAGCCGTACCGAGGCCGAGAACACGCGCCGCATCACACCCGGCCCCGCGGGCGGCTGGAATACCGTGTCGCCGCCCTGGACATCGGGCGTGGGCGGAAACAGCACGAGCCGCTGCCCCCCAGCTGCCTGCGGCAGCGGCCGCTCGCCGCGCAAGACCAGCGCCACCTGCACCGCCAGTACCCCGCGCCATGCAGACGTTCCCCGCCGGTTCAGTTCCTCGGCGCGCAGGAAGGTGTCCGGCTTGCCGTCGCCGCTGGTGTCGATGCCGTAGCGCAGCTGCATGGCCTCGACGCCGCGCACCAGCGCGCCCGATGTCCAGCTGCCAGCCTGCACCTGCCCGCCGCGCCGGCTTGCATAGCGGCACAGTAGCTGCGGCTCGCCATCGGCGCCAATGGCGACGTAGAGCAAGTTGGCGCCCGCATACGCCGTGGCGGGCGCTGCGCCGGCCGCATCGCCCACGCTTTGCGCCGCCAGCGCATAGCCGCTGCAATCCACCATGGTCCGGTCCGGCACGGTCGGCTGCAGTTCGCGTCCGCTGCCACTGAAGCGCACCAGCAACGCGTCGCTGCCATTGACGCCGCTGCGCGCGCAACTGGGGACGGCGGCGATGCCGGGCTGCCCGCAGTCGTCGCGCCCGGACAGCGCCGGCGGCGCATCGGCGGGATCCGGCGCGGCGTCCGGCAGCCAGCCGGCGTGGTGGACCAAGTGCGTGACGATGGCGAGCGCACGCTGGCCGCGTTCTTCCAGCAGCACGAGATCGACCGCGGTGCGATAGGCGGCCTGGGCCATATGAAGGGCCGACATCGCCAGCGCGCTAACCAGCAGGCCAAGGGTCAGGCCGACCAAGAGTTCGATCAGCGAGTAGCCCTTCCAGCGTTGGCGCAGGGGAACACAAGCGCTTGTCACGGTCGCACCCATAGTGCAATCGTGCGCAAGCGCGCATTGTTGCTGTTGCCGCTGGCCGCGTCCGCGAACGCATGGAGCGGACCAACGACCGCCAACTGCTGCCCAGCCACGCAAGCCGGCAGGATGTGTTGGTCGCCTGCGGAAGCAAGTGATTTGCACAGACGCAGGTGCTCCGTAGCGATGCCGCGGGTGTGCACCGAAGACAGTACCAGTGATGGTGCTTCGAGTTCGGCCAGCTCGGCGCCCGCGCGCGTCGCATGGCTGAGCGCTTCGTAGTGGCGCAATGTTCCAAGTGCGACAGGTGCGAGCGTGCAGAGCGGCAGGAGACCAATGCCAAGCAAGGCGAGAGCGGTAAGAGCCTCGATCAGGAAGAAACCTCGCATGGGCGGATTGCCCTCGCAAATCGGGGGCATGACATGTCGCGGCGGCAGTTCTCTGAACGTATTGACATGAGTGGCACCGAGCGGACGCAGAAAGCCCGCGCGCCGGGCGCACCGATTCATGTAAGCCGGATGAAGTGTCGCTGCGGGCATGGCAAATCCGCTCTGGATGACGATTTGCCGAGGATGCCGCGCCAAAGATCAGGTGAATGTGCCGGGCAGTGACGAGTTTGAAAATTCATGTTGCAGACATATGTGGCCACAAACCAACGCCGGCGATCGAAAATCATGGGCTAGAGCGCCTGAATTGACACTTCCCTGTCCTTTCCCCCACTATAGCGGGGTGGCGCTGACGGCTGGATGCGCTATGAAGTAAGCAAGGCCGATGCGCATGTCGCCGGCCCGCAGAAAATTAAAAGATATTTCGGGATGGGTTCGGTGCTTCCATCGCAGAGTGGGATGCCGGAATCCGGATGAGTTATTCAACCGGGGGTCATATGAACTGGGTCAAATCTTCGCTCGCGCAGCGCCCGTATCCGGCTGTTTACCGGCGGCGTTGACATGTCCGCGCCGCTTCGCTATTTCGCGACCGCGCCGCGCCTCCTCACTCAGCAAGACGCTCCGCCTGGATCAGGCCGGCGCGGATGTCGAGTGGCGCGCGGCTTTACCTTGATCGAACTGATGGTGACGGTGGCGATCCTGGCCATCCTATCGGCGATCTCTATTCCGATGTACTCGGACTACGTCACGCGTAGCAAACTGTCCGAAGCCTTTGATACGCTTTCCGTTTTCGGCTTGCGCATGGAGCAGAGCTTTCAGGACAACGGCAACTATGGCGTGGCAGCTTGCAATGTTTCCACGTCGTCGGCGAACTTCTCCTACCAGTGCAACCTGACTTCTGCTGGGCAAGGCTTCCTTGTGACTGCGCAGGGCAAGGGACCGGTCACCGGGTATACCTATACGCTTGACCAGACCGGCAATAGAGCAACCACTATCTACAAGGGCCAGGCGGCAAATGGCGCCTGCTGGTGGCTGACTGCGGGGAACTGCTGATATGAGGATGAAAGGGCTGTCTCTTATCGAGATGATGGCCGTGCTTGCCATCATCTCCATTCTGTTGATGGTGGGCGTGCCGAGCCTTAGCGACTATTTGCAGAACAACCGCTTGCGTGCCGTCGGCGAACAATTGTCCTCCGATCTCAAGGCTGCGCGCGTTGAAGCGCTCAATCGCAACCGGATGACGACATTCACGATGTCGGCAAAGGGCTGGTCCTACGCGGTGCCAAGCGCTGCCGGATTCGCCGGTTATTCTGCCTCTCCGCCGGAGATGAGCCGGGCGGTGGCTATTGCCTCGAACCAGGCATCGATTTGCTTCGACGGTACTGGGCGTGTGCTGGCAGCGGATTGCGGCGGACCGCCGGTGGCGCTGCCGCAGTTTGATGTCCAGCCTGTGAGCGGAAGTGCCGCCTGTCAGGCCAAGGGCGGGACCATGCAGTGCTTGCGCGTGACGCTGTCAGCGTTGGGGCAAGCGCGCGTGTGCAATCCTGCGGCCGCGGCCAACAGTGTGATGGCGTGCTGATATGAAAGTACGCACCGAAGGCTTCGCGCTAATCGAGGCGCTGGTGTCATTGACGCTTTTCTCGATCGGGATCGTTGGCTTGTGCGCGGCGACCTTGCTCGCGGCCAAGCAGAACTCGCAAACGCGCTACCGCACGGTGGCACAGTACTACGCCGCGGAGATCATCGGGGTCGCCACGGTGGATTCCGCGAACGCAGCTTGCTACACCGTGCCCGCCGGGGGTGGCTGCACAGCGGGCACGGGCCAGGCGATCGCTGCCGACTGGTTGACGCGCGTGAAGGCGGCGCTGCCCAGCGATGTACCGCATGCGCCTAGCGTGGTGTACGACGCCGTCTCAGGCAATATGACCGTTACGCTGCAATGGAAGCTTGCGGGCGAGGCACAGGAGAAGACCTACGTGAGCCTCACCACGTGGCACAACCTCGTGACCACCACTAACCTCAGGTAGCCACTCCATGCACGCCAGGCTTCACTCGCATCTGCGTACTAGCGGCTTTACGCTGATTGAGTTGCTGGTCGGCCTAGTTGTCGGTCTGATCGCCGGGGTCGCCATTGTCAGTGCGACTTATTTTTTCGAAGATTTCAAGCGTACGCAGTTCGGTACGAACGCCGCCGCCGACAGCAGTGTGCTGGCGATGCTGGCGATCGAGCGCGATATCAAGGGCGCAGGGGTAGGCGTTGCCACGAGCGGGCGAAACAACCAATCCACCATCATCTGCCAGGCGCTGAATGCCTATTTCAATGGCGTGCTGGTCGACAATGCCGCCATTGCGCCGGTATGGGTGACGCGCCCGGGCGGGGCGGGCGCTTCGGATACGATTTCCGTCGCGGGCGCCGTCTCGATTAGCGCTGCCGCGCCCATTGCCCTCACCACTGGCATGGCCGCCGCATCGGATTCGCTGAACGTGGCTTCGGCCCAGGGGATCAGCGCGCCAGGCCCAAATGCGCAAGGTTCGGTGCTGCTGGTGTCCGCGTACAGCGGCACCGGCAGTGTGACCTCGCCCTGCACAGTCATGCAGGTCAGCGGCACATCGCTGCAAGCCAATAGTACGCAGATCGCACATGTGGCTGGTAGCGGCAACTGGAATCCTCCGGCGACAGTCGCATTCTCGAATCCACAACTATATGGCGCAGGCGCCAGCGTAATGAACGCGGGGGCATTCTCCTGGACGGCCTACCAGGTGAACAATGCGACTGCCATGCTTGAACTTGTCAATCAGTTTGCCGCAGCCAATACCCCGGCGACACCCATGGCCGAGAATGTGGTCTACATGCGCGCGCAATACGGCGTGGCGGCTGGGGTGGGCCTGAGCGTCTCCCAGTGGGTTGATGCAAGCGGGGCATGGGCATGGCCGCTGAGCGCGGCAAACATGAGTCAGATCCGCGCAATCCGTGTAGGCCTGGTGACGCGAATTCCGGCGGCGGTAAAGCCGACGGGAGGAGCGGGAGCTGCGTGCGATGCAACCACGGCCGCGACGCTGCCCGTGATATTTCCGGCTACCGTATCGCCGCTGGGAGCGGCCGTGTCAGCCGACCTGAGCGCGACGCAGAACTGGCAATGCTATCGCTATCGCACGCAGAGCCTGGTCATACCGCTCAAGAATATCGTGTTCGGAGAACAATAAGTATGCGATCGCTTCGCGCCCAGAGAGGCCTCGCACTTCCGGTAGTGCTGATCATCCTGCTGGCCATCCTGGTGTCCGCCGTCTCGTTGCTGCGCTCCGGGTCGGTGTCCGGAACCACGGCCGGCAATATCGCCTTCAAGGAGGCTGCGAGCCATGCGACCGACCTGGCCTTGACCGCGGCAAAGGCCACTCTTGACGGGATTGCCAATCCGGATGCCACGGATAGCACCAAGCAGTACTACGCGACTTCCGGGACCTTCGCGGTGGACCAGAATGGCCTGCCCAATGTGAACTGGGGCGACATCAACACTTTCCCGCAGGTCAAGGTCGCCAACGGTGGCCTGCAGTACCAGTACGTTGTCGAGCGCCTTTGTGGTCTGACGCCGGTAACCGATCCTTACGGACAATGTACTGCCCGTCCCAAGACGATTCAGGGGCCGGGCAGCTACCAGGTAGGCTCACCGTCGCTGCAATTGCCGCAGGTTGCTTATCGTGTGACGGTACATGTTACAAGCCCGCGTAGCGGCGAGACATTCGTTCAGGCAATCCTTAACAGATAATCTGCCATGAAATTCTCTACGTTGCTCAAGGCCTGTCTGGCAGTTTCGGCATTAGCGGTGATTTCGGCCTATCCAGCTTCGACCGACATCTCCGTCACCCCATTGTCCGCAACGTCGCAGGCTCCTCCCAATGTCATCTTTGGCGTTGACGATTCGGGGTCGATGGACTTCGAGGTGCTGATGAGTACGAGCGACGGTGCCTTGTGGTGGAATACGAGCAACAAGAACTTCTACTCGAATGGCACGTTCAACTTCAACGACACGGGATCGTCCGGAAGCCCGTGGATGAAGTATGCCTATCTGTTCCCGAACGGCCAGAGCACGAGCAATGACAGCGATCTGCGCCGCTATGCCGACTCGAACTCCGACCACTACGCAATACCGCCTCTGCCGCAGTACTCGTACATGCGCAGTTCGGACTACAACCCGCTCTATTACAACCCGAACGTAACTTACGTCGCGTGGCCTACCGCCTATGTGGGTAGCGCCATGAAGAGTTTCGGCGACGCGAATACGGCGGCTACACGCAGCCACCCATACTACCCGACCCAGAGTTCGTCCTCGCCCTACCTGTGGAACCTGGCGACGACAGTCGCTGCGCAAAACAGCGCGGCGGGCAATACGGCCTTCCGCATGTTTTCTGGCATGACGATCACGGCGAAGTGGGCGTCAGACAACGGCTACACGACGATCTACTACAAGCCCAAGAATGGCAATTGGACGTCAAGCAATATGGCGTCCGATCTCACGGTACCCGACGCCGCGACCTACTGGGACGTGTCGCTTCCGTATCGCCCTGCGACATACTACGTCAAGGATGCGACCTGCAAGGCCAATACCGCCGGATGTAACGCCACCCCGGATGGCAGCTATGTGCGGGAGTGGCAGATCACCGCCGCCAACAGCCTGAAGTTTCCCGGCGGGCGTACATATAGCGCCGAATTGCAGAATTTCGCCAACTGGTTCCAGTACTACCGCAAGCGTAAGCTGATGCTGGCCTCGGGCATGGGCCAGGTATTGACGAATCTCAAGGGCATGTATGGCGCCTATACCAACTTCAACTCCGGCGCGGGCACCGATGTCACCATGTACGACTTTTCTTCGACGGACAACTCGAAGAATGGCTCCGCCTTGCTGGGGGCGATTTACCAGAGTGTAGCGTCCGGCGGTACGCCCACGCTTGAAACACTCAACTTCATTGGCAAGCAGTTCATGAGAACGGACGCTAATGCGCCGGTCAAGTTTGCATGCCAGCAGAATGCCGGCTTTATCCTGACTGATGGCTATGCCAACAAGTCAACCGTGACGCCGCCAAGCTATTCGGCGAGCAGCAACTTCATAAATAGCGCGCCTTACACGTCGATCCCCAAGCCTTCCTTGGCGGACATTGCCAGTTCCTACTTCGTCAACAATTTGCGCGGCGATCTCACTAAGGGACTGGTGCCGGTGAATTCGACGGACAGCTCATGGAATGCCGACAAGAACTCCGACCCGCATATGAATACGTATGCAGTGGCACTGGGAGCCAGAGGTTATATCTATGGTCAGAACGCGGCGCAGACCGCCAATCCGAACCTTAACCCGCCAGCCTGGGTGGCTACATCCCAGAACTACAGTCCGAACGCCCTGGACGACCTTTGGCACGCCACTATCAACGGTCGCGGGCAGATGTTCCGTGCCACCAATGCCGCGGACCTGACTTCGTTCTTTCAGCAGGTCCTTCAGAGCCTGCTGTCGAAGTCCGCATCCAATGCGGCGATTGCTGTCAGTTCCACCAACGGCGGCGGCGCGGCGTTCATGGCTAGCTACAACGGACAGAATTGGTCCGGTGAACTGACTGCCGCTCCTATCGACCCGACAACCGGCTTTATCAATGCGGCGGCGCCGTTGTGGAAGGCGCGCGACCAACTGACCAGCCTCACGCCGAGCGGGCGTCGGATCGGTACCTACGATAACGGGAAGGGCGTTGCGTTCGCGGCGGGGTCGGGGGCCGGGTTCCTGCAGCCGGCCACTATCAGTCTTCTCAATACTCCTGGGAAGACTGACGGAGCCAGCGTGTTGGGCTACTTGCGCGGAGACCGTTCGCTGGAAGGCAGCACCTATCGCACACGGTCGTCGCTTCTCGGCGATATCGTTTCGGCGGAGCCCGTGTATGTCGCAGGTGCCGCAGCCTACTATTCGGATCCGGGCTACCCTAGCTTCCAGAGCCAGTTGGCATCACGCAAGTCGGCGATCTACCAAGGGGCAAACGACGGCATGCTGCATGCATTCGATGCGTCCTCGGGGGCAGAACTCTGGGCTTACGTGCCGGGCGCGCTCCTGACCTCGAGCGGGAAGATGAATGCGTACACAGTGACGCCCTACACGCACCAATACTATGTGGATGCAACGCCGGCGGTTGGCGATGTCTACATGGCAGGTACCAAGACCTGGCAAACATTGCTTGTCGGCGGCTTGGGGGCGGGTGGGAGTGGCTACTACGCGCTTGACGTGACCAGCTCTACGGCGCAGAGCGATGCGGACGTAGCCAGCAAGGTGAAGTGGGAGTTTCCGAATTCTTCCACCAGCAGTACGGACGCAGCCAACCTTGGCTTGACCTTCGGCAAGCCTGTTCTCGCCAAGACCAAAGCAATGGGGTGGGTGGTACTGGTGCCGTCGGGCTACAACAACAATGTGGTTCGCAATGGCGGAACGCAGGGCGATGGCAAGGGCCGGCTGTTTGTGCTGGATCCTGCGACCGGCAATGTGCTCAAGTCGATTTCGACGGGGGTTGGCGATACCACTACGCCTTCCGGGCTGGCCTATATCTCAGCGTTTGCGGCGAACGGCGCCACCGATGCGACGATCGACTACGTCTATGGCGGTGACCTGCTGGGGAATGTGTGGCGTTTCGATCTGTCTGGCACCACCGCTACAGCATGGAACGTCAGCAAGCTGGCCAGCCTTGCTGATAGCACCGGCAAGGTACAGCCGATCAGCTCGGCGCCGGAGCTTACTGTCTATAACGGGCAGCGCATGGTGTTCGTGGGTACGGGGCTGTTGCTCGGTCAATCAGACCTGGGCGTCAGCAATGTGCAGTCGATGTATGCGCTGGTCGACAAGATGACCGCGGCACCGCTGATCTCCAACGTACGGACCGCTCTCGTGAAAAGAGCCGTGACACTATCGGGGTCGGTTCGGCATATCAGTAACACCCCCGCAATCGACTACACCAAGAACCCGGGTTGGTATTTCGACCTGCCAGGGTCGGGCGAACGTGTGGTGACCAATCCGACAGCAGTCGCGGGAATCCTGGTCTTTACGACCGACATCCCTTCGGCGGCGACGTGTGGCTCGTCTAGTTACCTGTACGCCGTTGACTTGACCACCGGCGGCGAACTGCCCAGCACGAATTTCACCTTGACTGGCCAGTCTCCGTGGACAGGCATTGCGCTGTCCAATACTGCGCTGTCGTCGAGACCCTCCCTGGTCGCGCTGACCAATGGCAACCTCGATGCGCTTACCCAGCAGTCGAATGCAACTTCGTCCACATCGCGGCTTCCCATCAATCTTCTGGGGACATCCAAGCGAGTGGCATGGAAGGAGGTCTATATCCAGAAATAAATGGCGTATGGGGCAGGGGGGAGCCCCCTCTGTTCCGCGCGTGTTCAGCGCTTGCTATTGTTCCCGCTCACCTCGGCCAGCACGTCCGAGAATTCCGCCACGTCCTCGAAGCTCCGATACACCGAAGCAAAGCGGATATACGCAATCTTGTCGAGCCGGCGCAGTTCGCGCATGACCTGCTCGCCGACCTGGCTGCTGGGGATTTCCTTTTCGCCAAGCGCAAGCAGTCGTTCTTCGATACGGGCCAGCGACGCGTCGATGGCTTCGGCCGAGACGGGGCGCTTGCGCAACGCCAGGCGCATGGAGTCCTTCAGCTTGTCGCGGGCATAGTCCGCGCGGGAGCCGTTTTTCTTGACGATGGCGGGGAAGGACAGTTCGATCCGCTCATAGGTGGTGAAGCGGCGGTCGCAGGATTCGCAGCGGCGGCGGCGGCGAACGGTATCGCCTTCTTCCGACATGCGCGTGTCCAGGACCTGCGTATTGGAATGGGCGCAAAAGGGGCATTTCATGCCTGACCACCTTGTAGTTTGAGCCTGGGCGCCGGCTGCGCGGGGCAGCGCCCCGTTATCTTGTCATTCTGTGATGCGCCGGGCCGGGTTGGCAAGGCCCGCGCCGCACAGCGGCACGGGGCTGCCGGCCGCCCGCGCTCAGGCGGGCGGCGCAGGGCATCAGCCGTAGACCGGGAAACGCTTGGTCAGGGCCGACACTTGCTCGCGCACGCTGGCGATGTTGGCTGCGTCGTGCGGGTTGTCCAGCACGTCGGCCACCAGGTTGGCCACCAGGCGGGCTTCTTCTTCCTTGAAGCCGCGGGTGGTCATGGCCGGCGAGCCCAGGCGGATGCCCGAGGTGACGAAGGGCTTTTCCGGGTCGTTGGGGATGGCGTTCTTGTTGGCGGTGATGTGCGCTTCGCCCAGCACGCGTTCGGCTTCCTTGCCGGTGATCTTCTTGGCGCGCAGGTCGACCAGCATCACGTGGCTTTCGGTGCGGCCCGAGACGATGCGCAGGCCGCGCTCGATCAGGGTCTCGGCCATCACGCGGGCGTTCTTGACCACTTGTTGCTGGTAGGTCTTGAACTCAGGCGAGAGCGCCTCCTTGAAGGCCACGGCCTTGCCGGCGATGACGTGCATCAGCGGGCCGCCCTGGATGCCGGGGAAGATGGCCGAGTTGATGGCCTTCTCGTGCTCGGCCTTCATCAGGATCACACCGCCGCGCGGGCCGCGCAGGCTCTTGTGGGTGGTGGTGGTGACGAAGTCGGCGTGCGGCACCGGGTTGGGGTACTCGCCGGCGGCGATCAGGCCGGCGTAGTGGGCCATGTCGACCATGAACAGCGCGCCGACCGACTTGGCCACGCGGGCGATGCGCTCGAAGTCGATGCGCAGGGCGAAGGCCGAGGCGCCGGCGATGATCAGCTTGGGCTGCTTTTCATGGGCCAGCTTTTCCAGCGCGTCGTAGTCGATGTCTTCGTTGGCGTCCAGGCCGTAGCTGACCACGTTGAACCACTTGCCGCTCATGTTGAGCGCCATGCCGTGGGTCAGGTGGCCGCCTTCGGCCAGGCTCATGCCCATGATGGTGTCGCCAGGCTTGAGGGCGGCGAAGAACACGCCCTGGTTGGCCTGGGAGCCGGAGTTGGGCTGCACGTTGGCGGCTTCGGCGCCGAACAGTTGCTTGACGCGGTCGATGGCGAGCTGTTCGACCACGTCGACGTACTCGCAGCCACCGTAGTAGCGCTTGCCGGGATAACCTTCGGCGTACTTGTTGGTCAGTTGCGAGCCCTGCGCGGCCATCACGGCCGGCGAGGTGTAGTTTTCCGAGGCGATCAGCTCGATGTGCTCTTCCTGGCGCTGGTCTTCCTTCTGGATGGCGGCAAAAATCTCGGGGTCGATCTGGTCGATCGTATAGCGGCTGCGTTCGAACATGGCGAAAAACTCGTCTTAAGAAATGGGGATCCGAATGGCTTCGGGGTAGGGCGCGCGGGGAAGGCACAGGCGACCGGCGCCGGACACGTCAGAAGTCCGGCGCAGGGCGCACCCTGCTTCCCATTCGCTGCCCAGGCGAGCGGCAGGCGCTTGAAACTTCGCGCCAGAGAGCTTGCGCTTCCTCGTGGTAGTACCCACTGACTTCGCCAGTCGCGCAAGATGGAATGGTTGGCGGCAGTTTACGCGAGGCGCCGCCCGGCCGCAAGACGTGGGCCGGGCGGCGGCAGCGCATAAAGTCAATGGCTTGTCTGTCAGACAATGTAATTGTTGTAAAGTCAGACAAGGGTTTACACCGGGTCGGGCCACCTGTCCGCTACAATCGCGGCCATGAGCAACAATGTGTGGGCCCTGCGGGTGTACTGGGAAGACACTGACGCGGGCGGCGTGGTTTTCTACGCCAATTACCTGAAATTCTTCGAGCGCGCCCGGACCGAGTGGCTGCGCTCGCTCGGCATCGAGCAGCAGGCGCTCGCGGACGGAGCGGGCGTGGTCTTTATCGTCAGGAGCACGGCGGTGGACTACAATGCCCCCGCCCGGCTGGACGACCTGCTCGAGATCCGGACCCGGATTGAACGGGTTGGGCCGGCATCGGTCCAATTCGCCCAGGAAGCCTGGCGTGGGGAGCAGTTGCTGGCTACCGGCGCCATCCGTGTCGGATGTGTTGATCGCAGCACGTTCCGCCCGACCCCCATCCCCGCTCCCGTCCTCGCAACCATCAAGACCGCCCGATGAACCCCGTGACCGTCACGCAAGACCTGTCGATCATTTCGCTGGTGCTGCACGCCAGCTTGCTGGCCCAGGCCGTCATGGCCCTGCTGCTCGTCATGTCCCTGTTCTCGTGGACATATATCTTCCGCAAGCACCTGGCGCTGCGCGCCGCGCGCACCCAGACGGAGCGCTTCGAGCGCGATTTCTGGGCCGGCGGCGACCTCCAGGCGCTATACCAGAGCGCGGCCAACAACCGCCACAGCACCGGTGCCCTGGAACGTATCTTCGAGTCCGGCATGGGTGAATACCTGAAGGCACGCGAGCGCAACCACGAAGCCGGGGCCCTGCTCGACGCCGCCCGGCGCGCCATGCGCGCGGCTTACCAGCGCGAGATGGATGTGCTGGAATCGCACCTTCCGTTCCTGGCGTCGGTTGGCTCGGTCAGTCCCTATATCGGCCTGTTCGGCACCGTGTGGGGGATCATGAACGCCTTCCGCGGCCTGTCGAATGTGCAGCAGGCGACGCTGGCTTCCGTGGCGCCCGGCATCGCGGAGGCGCTGGTCGCCACCGCCATCGGCCTGTTTGCCGCCATTCCCGCCGTGATCGCCTACAACCGCTACGCCACCGAGATCGATCGCCTGGCAATCCGCTTTGAAAGCTTCATGGAAGAGTTCCTGAATATCCTGCAGCGCCAGACTCGCTGAGCTGCCGGTTCGCGCCGGCTCGCGCAAGTCCACGCAGTTACGTAGTCAAGGTCAAGGAGAAACCCGCATATGGCAGCGATACAGCGCCGCGGCGGTTCGCGCCGCCGGGCCAGCGCCGAGATCAACGTCGTTCCCTATATCGACGTGATGCTGGTGCTGCTCGTCATCTTCATGGTGGCGGCACCGATCGTGAATCCGGCCGTGGTCGACCTCCCCACCGTGGCCAACGCCACGCCGCAGCAGAAGGCGCCGCCGATCGTGGTGACCGTGCATGAAGACGGCCAGCTGACCGCACGCGGCAAGGACAATGCCGGCAACGCCTTCGACCGCAAGGTCGACAAGGCCGGACTGGTGGCATTCGTGCATCAGCGCCAGAACGAAAATCCCGACCAGCCCGTGGTGATCGCCGCCGACCGCTCGGTCAAGTACGAGTCCGTGCTCGACGTGATGTCGGTGCTCAAGGCCGACGGCGTCAAGCGCGTCGGCCTGATGGTCAAGTCAAAGTAATCAGACATTGCAGCGCGAGATGAAGACCGTCGCCTATCCTTATCAGCCGGTCAAGGAACGGGGAACCATGCGTTCCTTCCTGCTCGCGCTCTTCATGCACCTGCTGCTGGGCATCGTGCTGTACTACGGCGTGCACTGGCAAAGCAGCACTCCGGTCGGCGCCGAAGCCGAGTTGTGGGAAGAAATCCCGGACACGGCCGTCGCGCCGCCACCGCCGCGTCCCGTGCCCGAACCGGTGGTGCAGCCGCGTCCGGCCCCTCCCGCGCCCGCGGTCAAGTCCCGCGCCGAGGAAGACGCCGATATCGCGCTCGAGCAGCAAAAGCGCAAGCAGGCCGAAGCTGCCGCCCGCGAGGAAGCACGCAAGCAGGCCGATCTGCGCGCGCGCCAGGAAGCCGAGCGCCAGGAAGAGGCCCGCAAGGAGGCCCAGCGCAAGGAAGACCAGCGTAAGGACGCGCAGCGCAAGGAAGACCAGCGTAAGGACGCGCAGCGCAAGGAAGATCAACGCAAGGAAGACCTGCGCAAGGACGCGCAACGCAAGGAAGACGCGCGCAAGCTTGCCGCCCAGCAGGAGCAGCAGCACAAGGAGCAGGCCGAGCGCGACCGCAAGGAAGCCGACGCCAAGGCCCGCGCGGATGCGAAGGCCCGCGCGGACGCCGACGCCAAGGCCCGCGCCGAAGCCGACGCCAAGGCCAAGGCAAATGCGGACGCCAAGGCCGCCGCCAGCGCGAAGGCGAAGGCCGACGCGGACGCCAAGGCCAAGCGCGATGCCGCCGCCAACGCGCAGCGCCACAGCGAACTGGCGCGGCTGCAGGCCATGGCCGGCGGAGCCGGCGTGCCGGGCGGGGCCGGCGGCGTGGGCAGCAATGCCGGCAGCGGCGCAGGTTCGGGTGGCAAGGCCTCGCCGGGTTATTCGGATCGCGTACAGCGCAAGGTGCAGCCCAATATCAAGTATTCGGAGGATTTCCCGGCCAGCCTCGCGGCCGTGATCTCGGTCCGGCTGGCACCGGACGGCGCGTTGCTGTCGGCTCGGGTCAAGTCGTCGAGTGGCAACGCGGCCTGGGACGACGCCGCCCTGAGGGCGGTGCAGAACTCGGATCCGCTGCCCAAGGATGAGAACGGCAAGGCACCCCCGAGCTTCGACATCCGGCTGCGCCCGCATGCCAATTGAAGCGGCGAACGTAACAATATGCATAGTGAACGGATGCCTGGCGACGATGCGGCTACTATCTAGCGCTCATGGCCGGGCACGGCCGGCAAGTTAAACCATTTGTTAGGAAACGACATGCGATTCTGCAAACGGAACATAGCCTGGATGAAGGGACTTCTCCTCGGTAGCCTGCTGCTGCTGGCAACCGGCGCCCAGGCGCAATTCACGGTGGAAGTCACCGGCGTAGGCCCGACCCAGTTCCCGATTGCCACGGCCAACTTCCAGGGCGAGGCGCAGGCACCGCAGAACCTCACCGCCATCATCCGCAGCGACCTGCAGCGCAGTGGCCGCTTCCGCAATGTCGACGTGGCCGGCGCCACGGTGGCCGAGTCCGCCAACGTCGACCTGGGCAGCTGGAAGTCGCGCGGCGCGGATGCCTTCGTGGCCGGCAGCGTGACTCCCACCGGCAACGGCCAGTACGATGTCCGCTTCCGTCTCTACGACACGCAGAAGGGGCAGAGCCTCGGCGGCCTGGCCTTCACGGTCGGTGCCAACCAGCTGCGCGTCACCGGCCACAAGATCGCCGACTACATCTATGAAAAGCTGCTGGGCGAGCGCGGCGTGTTCGCCACGCGCCTGTCCTATGTGGCGCGCGTGGGTGGCCGCTACCAGCTGCTGATCTCGGATTCCGACGGCCAGAACTCGCAGGTGGCGCTGACCAGCAACGAGCCGATCATCTCGCCGTCGTGGTCGCCGGACGGGGGCAAGGTTGCCTACGTCTCGTTCGAGGCCAAGAAGCCGGTGGTCTATGTGCATGACCTCGCTTCGGGCCGCCGCACGCTGGTGTCGAACCAGAAGGGCAACAACAGCGCGCCTTCGTGGTCGCCCGACGGGCAGCGCCTGGCGGTGGCGCTGTCGCGCGACGGCAATACCCAGATCTACCAGGTCAACGCCGACGGCTCCGGCCTCAAGCGCCTGACGCGCAGCAGCGCCATCGACACCGAGCCGCAATACGCGCCGGACGGCCGCAACATCTATTTCACCAGCGACCGGGGCGGTGCGCCGCAGGTCTACCGCATGCCCACCGGCGGCGAGGAAGCCGGCGCGGCCCAGCGCGTGACCTTCAAGGGCAGCTACAACGTCAGCCCGCGCATTTCGCCGGACGGCAAGCAACTGGCCTACATTACCCGTAGCGGCGGCTTCAAGCTGCAACTGCTGGACCTGGGCAGCGGCGATGTCACTTCGCTGACCGATACCGCCAACGACGAAGCCCCGAGCTTCGCCGCCAACGGCAAGTACATTCTCTACGCCACCCGGGTGGGCGGTCGCGCGGTGCTGGCGGCGGTATCCACCGACGGGCGCACCCGGCAGGTTCTGTCCCTCCAGTCCGGCGAGGTTCGCGAGCCGTCCTGGGGCCCATTCATGCAATAACGAGGAGTATCACGCCATGACCCAAATGATGACCAAGACCCTTGCCGTAGCCGCACTGCTGGCCCTCGGCGCCTGCAGCTCCGGCGTCAAGCTGGACGACACCGCCAACGCCGGCGCCAACAAGGGCGCGCCGACGACCGATGCCCGCGCCGTGGCGCCGGTGGACGTCTCGCGCGATCCGCTGAACGACCCGAACAGCCCGCTGGCCAAGCGCAGCGTGTACTTCGACTTCGACAGCTACAGCGTCAAGTCCGACTACCAGGGCATGCTGTCCGAGCATTCGAAGTACCTGGGCGCCAACAAGGGCCGCCGCATCCTGATCCAGGGCAACACCGACGAGCGTGGCACCAGCGAGTACAACCTGGCGCTGGGCCAGAAGCGCGCCGAGGCCGTGCGCCGCTCGCTGTCCTCGCTGGGCGTGCCTGAAAGCCAGATGGAAGCCGTCAGCCTGGGCAAGGAAAAGCCCAAGGCAACCGGTCACGACGAAGCCGCCTGGGCGGAAAACCGCCGCGCGGACATCACGTACTAATCCGCGCATAGGCATCTCATGAAAGCACGCGTCTCCAAGTTGGTATTGCTCACTGCGATGTCCTGCGCCAGCCTGCTGCCGGTGGCGCAGGCGCGAGCGGGCGTGTTCGACGATGACGAGGCGCGCCGCGCCATCGTTACCATGCGAGACCAGTTCAACGGTTTCCAGGCGACGGCATCGCAGCGCATCGACCAGAACAGCCGCGCCCAGCTCGACATGCAGAACCAGCTCGAGGGCCTGCGCCAGGAAGTGGCGCGGCTGCGCGGCCAGAACGAGATGCTGCAGAACGAGGTGACCACGCTGCAGAAGCAGCAGAAGGACTACTACGCCGACCTCGATGCGCGCCTGAAGAAATTCGAGCCGCAGCAGGTCACCGTGGACGGCCGTGAGGGCTTGTCGCAACCTGGCGAGAAGACCGAGTACGATGCCGCGCTCAAGCAGTTCCAGACCGGGGACTTCAAGGGCGCGGGCAACGTATTCGCCGGGTTCATCAAGAAGTACCCGCAGAGCCCGTATGTCCCGCTGGCGCAGTTCTGGCTCGGCAACTCGCTGTACGCGCAGCGGGACTACCGCGGTTCCACCACGGTGTTGCAGAACATGGTGCAGGCGTACCCGGACCACCCCAAGGTGCCCGACGCGCTGATCGCCATCGCCAACAACCAGATGGAATCGGGCCAGAAGCCCGCGGCCCGCAAGACCCTGGAGCAGGTGGTGGCAAAGTATCCTGGCACCGAGGGCGCGCAGGCAGCGAGCAATCGCCTGAAGACGCTGAAGTAGGCGTTGCGCGGGCCGGCGCCTCGAAAGGGCGGCCTTGCCGGAGCATGACAAAGGCCCGCATTCGCGGGCCTTTGTCATGCTCGCGCTAAAATACGCGATTCGCCCTGATTTTCCGCGTGCCGCCGTGCGGCGCCGCGCCCCCGCCATCATGAAAAAACGCGCTATCGTCCTGCTCTCCGGCGGCCTGGATTCCGCCACCGTCCTCGCCATGGCCAATGCGCAGGGCTTCGAGACCTATGCCCTGTCGATGCGCTACGGCCAGCGCCATTCCTCCGAGCTGGAGGCGGCCAGGCGCGTGGCCGCGGCCCTCGGCGCGGTGCGCCACGAGATCATCGACCTGGACCTGCGCCGCTTCGGCGGCTCGGCCCTGACCGACGACAGCCTCGATGTGCCCACCGACGGTGCCCTCGGCGGCATCCCCGTGACCTACGTGCCGGCGCGCAATACGATCATGCTGTCGCTGGCGCTCGGCTGGGCCGAGGCCGTGGGCGGGCGCGACTTGTTCTTCGGCGCCAACGCGGTCGACTATTCCGGCTATCCGGACTGCCGCCCCGAGTACGTCTCCGCCTACGAGGCGCTGGCCAACCTGGCCACCAAGGCCGGCGTGGAAGGCGAGCGCATTCGCGTGCATGCGCCCATCATCGACATGACCAAGGCCGAGATCATCCGCGCCGGGGTCCGCCTTGGCGTTGACTACGGCATGACCGTGTCGTGCTACCAGGCCGACGACGATGGCCGCGCCTGCGGTGTCTGCGATTCCTGCCGCATCCGCCGCAGCGGCTTCGAGGCCGCCGGCGTGCCCGATCCCACGCGCTACCAGGATGCTGCCTGACGGCTGACCGGCAAGGCGGCGCGATCGCGTGCCGTCTGGCCGGCGCCACATCCGCCCCTTTCCCCATCCCTTTCCCCGTTCCGCTTCCCCCGCCGGACACCCATGCCTGAAATCGACATCGCCGCGCTCAGCCGTACCATACTGGCCAGCACGTTCATCCTGACCTTCCTCTTCGGCGCGGTGCTGCAACGCACGCATTTCTGCACCATGGGCGCCGTCTCCGACATCGTCAACATGGGCGACTGGAGCCGCATGCGCATGTGGGGGCTGGCCATCGGCGTGGCGATGATCGGCACGGGCGCGCTGGCCGCGGGCGGCCTGATCGACCCCACCAAGACCATCTATGCGGCCAGCAAGCTGGGCTGGCTTTCCGCGCTGGTGGGCGGGCTGATGTTCGGCTTTGGCATGGTGCTGGCTTCGGGCTGCGGCAGCAAGACGCTGGTGCGCATCGGTGCGGGCAACCTGAAATCGCTGGTGGTCTTTGTCTTCCTCGGGCTGTCGGCCTATATGACGCTGCGCGGGCTGTTCGGCGTGATCCGCGTCAACACGGTCGATGCGGTATCGCTCACGTTGCCCACCACGCAGGACCTGCCGTCCGTGCTGGCGCACGCCAGCGGCATGGCGCGCCCGACCCTGCAACTCGGCATGGCGCTGGTGCTGGGCGGGGCGCTTGTGATCTGGGCGCTGGCGGGGCGGGGCTTCCGCACCTTCGACAACCTGCTCGGCGGCCTTGCCGTAGGCCTGATCATCGTGGCGATGTGGTATGTGTCGGGGCATCTCGGCTATGTCGCCGAGGATCCCAATACGCTCGAAGAACTGTTCGTTGCCACCAACAGCGGCCGCATGGAAAGCCTGAGCTTCGTCGCGCCGTACGCCTATACGCTCGACTGGCTGATGCTGTTCAGCGACAAGAGCAAAGTGTTGACGCTTGGTATCGTCAGCGTGTTCGGCGTGGTGGCCGGTGCCGCCGCCTACGCGCTGGTCACGGGCACGTTCCGCTGGGAAGGGTTCGGTAACGCCGAGGACGTCGGCAACCATATGGTGGGCGGCATCCTGATGGGCGCCGGCGGCGTGACCGCGCTCGGCTGTACCATCGGGCAGGGCCTGTCGGGCGTGTCGACGCTGGCGATCGGCTCGTTCATTGCGCTGGCCGGCATCCTGGCGGGCTCGGTACTGGGCTTTCGCTACCAGATATGGCGCCTTGAGCGCATGGCCTAGCCAGCATGGCTTATCACACCGTGCCTGCGTTCCAAGGTTGACATAGAGGCCGGTATCTTCCTATAATCGCGGCTTCAGTTTTTCCGGGTCGTTAGCTCAGTCGGTAGAGCAGCGGACTTTTAATCCGTTGGTCGCGTGTTCGAGTCACGCACGACCCACCAGCATTACGAAGGGCCTGTGGCGCAAGTCACAGGCCCTTTTTGTTTTGCGTTCCGTTTTGCCTTCCGGCTCGGTCCGGACCTGGCCCGGACGGTGTTCGCCCGGGCCAGATCGCCCGCTCAGGCGGGCTTGCCCAGGTGCTTGGCAAGGAACGCTTCCATCGCCTCGTAGAAATCGAAGCGGTTTTCTTCGTTGTGGAAGCCGTGTCCTTCGTTCTCCTTGAGCAGGTAGGCCACGTCGACGCCGCGCGCGCGCAGCGCCTCGACGATCTGGTCGCTCTCCGCCTGCTTGACGCGCGGGTCGTTGGCGCCCTGGGCCACCAGCAGCGGCGTGCGGATGCGGTCGGCGAAGAATACCGGCGAGGCGTCGTGCATGGCCTTGCGGTCGTTCTCGTCGTCGGGGTTGCCGATCATCTCGTAGAGCATGTCGAGCATCGGCGTCCAGTAGGCGGGAATGGTCTCCAGCAGCGTGAACAGGTTCGATACGCCTACGTAGTCGATGGCCGCAGCATAGCGCTCGGGCGTGAAGGCCACACCCGCCAGGGTGGCATAGCCGCCGTAGCTGCCGCCGTAGATCGCCACGCGGCGCGCATCGGCGATGCCTTGCGCGGTCAGCCAGTCGACGCCGTCGTCGATGTCGTTCTGCATCGTCCTGCCCCATTGCTTGAAGCTGGCTTCCCAGAACTTGCGCCCGTAGCCGGTCGAGCCGCGGAAGTTGATCTGCAGCACCGCATAGCCGCGGTTGGCCAGCAACTGCACCTCGGGGTTGAAGCCCCACACGTCGCGCGTCCACGGGCCGCCGTGCGGGTTGACCACCAGCGGCAGGTTCCCTGGCTCGGCCCCGGCTGCCAGCGGCAGCGTCAGGTAGCCGTGCAGTTGCAGGCCATCGCGCGAGGTGAAGCTCACCGCTTGCATCGGCGCCATGTCGGCCTCGTCGAGCCACGGCAGGATCTGCCCGAGCGAGACCAGCTTGCGCGTGTCGCTGTCGTACAGGTAGCGCGTGCCGGTAGTGCGGTCGCTCGATGCCGAGACGATCATGCGGGTCTCGTCGCGCGTGATGCTGGTGACGTGGTGCTCGTAGCCCGGCAGCTGGCGTTCCAGGTCGGCATGGATCTGCTCGCTGCGCGCGTCGAAGAAATGCCGGCGGGTCTTCCAGTCCGTGTACCAGGCGGCGGTCAGCACGCGGCGGTGGCGCGAATACGCCAGGCCGCCGGCATCGACCTCGCCGTGCTCGAACACCAGGCGCCCTTCCTGCGCGGTTTGCGGGTCGAACTCGAAGATGGCCAGCTTGTCGCGGCCGCGGTTCGATTGCACGTAGAGCCGGGCATCGTCGAAGGTGAAGAACAGCGGCGAGACCGTCTCGCGGAAATCCGTGGTGAGGATGGGGCGGAACGGCTCGTCTTCGGCATCGCGGTAGAGCAGGGTGGTGTTGACGCCGTCGCTTGCCGTGGCCACGCGCAGGCGGCCGGCATGGTCGGTGCCCCAGCTCATCACATTGCCGGGGTTCTCGGCGATCTGTACCGATTCCCCGGTCACCACGTCCACGCGCAGCACGTCGAACACCTGCGGGTCGCGCCGGTTGTGCGACAGCAGGATATGGCGGTCGTCGTCCTCGAGGTCATCGACGATGTCCGCGCGAACGTCCGGGTACGGGGTCAGGTCGACCGGATCGCCGCCGTCGATTGGCACCGACAGCACATGGAAATTCTCGTCGCCGCCGAAGTCCTTGATGTAGAGAATGTGCGCATTGCCTTTCCATGTATGGAAGGGCAGGTCGCGCTCGGTTTCTCCGGTCAGCGGCCGGGCTTCGCCAAGGAGGTTGCCTTCGGCGTCGATGGCTTGCACGAAGATGTTCTGGCGGCCCTGGTGGCGCGCCAGGAACGACAGGTGGCGCCCGTCCGGCGAGATCGAGAACTGGGAGCGGTCCGGCTTGCGGAACAGCTCGCGCACCGTGTAGTGCCTGGGTTTTGTGTCGCTCTGGTTCAAGGCTTGCTCCTGGATGGATGCGGGGATGCCCGCGGCGTGCTTACTCGGTGCGGTCCGCGGCAGGGCGGCGGTCCTGCGGGCTGGCCGGCGTGGCCGGGGCGGCAGGGCTGGCGGCCATGTCGGGCGCCGGCGGGGGTGTCGCGGCCTGGTCCTGCGCAGCCTCGCGGCGTTCGATTTCCTCGCGCGTGGAGGTGGACAGGTCCCAGCTGGCGATGAACAGCGCGGCGATCAGCGGACCGATGACGAAGCCGTTCAGCCCGAACAGCGCCATGCCGCCCAGCGTGGAGATCAGGACCACCCAGTCGGGCATGCGGGTGTCCTTGCCGACCAGGATGGGGCGCAGCACGTTGTCCACCGCGCCGATCACCACCACGCAGAAGCCGATCAGGATCGAGCCCTTGCCGACGTCGCCGGTCAGCAGGAAGTAGATTGCCACCGGCCCCCAGATCAGCGCCGCGCCGATGGCGGGCAGCAGCGAAAGGAAGGCCATCAGCACGCCCCACAGCAGCGAGCCCTGGATGCCGAGGAACCAGAAGATCAGGCCGCCGAGCGCGCCTTGCACCGCCGCCACGGCGATATTGCCCTTGACGGTGGCGCGCGCCACGGTGGTGAACTTGCGCAACAGGTGCAGCTTGTGCGGCTCGCTCAGCGGGATGGCATGCACGATGCGGCGCGAGATCTCGGGGCCATCGCGCAGCAGGAAAAACAGCAGGTACAGCATCACGCCGAAGCTGATCACGAACTGGAAGGTGTTCTGTCCGATGCTCAGCGCCTGTGTGGCAATCAGCTGGCTGGCCTGGGCGGCGCCGGCGGTCAGCTTTCGCTGCAGGTCGGCGATGTCCGAAAGGCCGAAGCGTTCCAGCACCCTGCCGATGGAAGGCGGCAGCGCATGCACCGCTTGCTGGAAGTAGGAGCCGAAGTTGATCTGGCCCGACTTGATCTGCTGGTAGACCATGCTGATTTCCTGCATCAGCGCGCCGGTGACGAAGATCAGCGGCAGCACCACGATCAGCAGGCACAGCGTGAGCGTGGTCAGCGCGGCCAGGTTGCGGCGACCGCCCATGCGGCGCGTGAGCCAGTTGTTCGGCGGTGTGAAGATGATGGCGAGGATGGCGCCCCAGAACACGGCGCCGAAGAATGGCCACAGCACGAAGCAAAAGGCTATCGAGACTGCCGCCAGGAGCAGATAGAACGCCTTCTGCTGCATATCCGCTCGTTGGGTCATTGCGCTCTACCTTGCGTGGCAAATCCTTCGGGGCTGGTCTAAAAAGGACCTCGCCCGGATCTCGTTTCCGCAACGGGTTCCTGCCGCGCGCGCCATGTGGAGATCTGGCGTGACTGGTGCCGCGGCGCGCTGCGCGGTGTGCCCCGTGGCGCGTGTGCGCGGGACAGGGCCGCCAGTGCGGCGGCCCGGCATGACGGCATCTAGCGTACCAGGGGGTCGCGGAAGCCGGTGTCGATGGTGCCGGCGGGGGTATCGCCGGGGCCGGGCCGTGCCTGCCGTGCCTCGGCCGTGCCTTTCTGCCAGGTCTCGTAGGCCCAGTAGCCGGCCGCCGCCAGGCCGCCCAACTTGGCGAGCTTCCAGCCCCAGCGCAGCACCGGGGTCCTGCGCACCAGGGGCAGGGCCAGGGACACGGCCGAACTGAGCATCGGATAGTCCTTGGCCAGGCCTAGCAGCTTGAGCCAGGAGGCTGGCCGCGTCATGCGTGGCAGCCATGTGCTGAAGCGGCCGAGCCGGACCGCGCCGCCACGCACCTGGCGCAGGGCCTCGGCGCAGTCATGGCGCTCAATCAGGGCACGCGTGATCAGCAATTCCTTGCGGATCGCGAGTGGCAGGCGGACTTCGCGGGAATGACGCACGGGGCGGGGATGCGCGCGGGGCTGCCCGGTAGCGCGGGCCGCCGCCGTATCCGCCTGGTCGTCGGGCGCCTCGGGGGGAGTGGATGGCGTGCTCATCGGCGCAGGATCTCCCGGTCTTTGTCGATCTCGGCCAGCGTGGCCTCGAACAGGGGCGGGGCGTTGCGCACGAGATGGCGCGCCATGGCCAGGCAGGCCACGCAGGCGAGCAGGTAGAGCGCGACCAGCGCGCCCAGGGCCTGCCAGCGGTAGGAATCCCAGAATACGATGGCGATCAGGAACGTAAGCGTGACCATGGACAGGCCGAAGAACACCAGGCCGAAGCAGGCCAGCAAGGCCATCTTCATCAGGCGGGTTCGTTCTTCCGCGAGTTCGACGGTGGCAAGTTCGAGGCGCGTCAGCATCATCGCCACCAACGATCCTGCCAGGCTGCGCAGGGCGTCCATGAACTTGGGGGAAGGGGTGGGGTCGCTCATGCAATTCCGGCAAGGGCGTGCAACGGAAGGCTGCACCGGTTGCGGACGGGAAGCCAGGCGGGCGGCGTAAGGCCTGCCCGCGAGGCATTCGCCCTGCATGCCCGCCAGGCGGGCCTGCAGGGCGCTCGGGTTCTGGTGCCGGGCCCGCTGGCCCGGCAGTTCGAAAAATCCGAATTACTTGCGGTTGAGCAGCAGGCCGACCAGCAGGCCGACGCCGGCCGCCACGCCCACGGCGCGCCACGGGTGATCGTGCACGTAGTCATCGGTGGCGCGAGCTGCCGCCTTGCTCTTGGTGACGACTGCGTCCTGCAGGTCCTGGGCTTTCTCCTTGGCTTGCTTCAGCAGGCCCATGCCGCGTTCGCGCAGTTCGGCGGCTTTCTCGCCAGTGGTCGAGGCCGCTTGCTTAAGCAGTTCTTCGGCATCGGACAACACGGTCTTGACATCGCTCATCAGTTTCTCCTGTTTGCGGGCGGTGGTTTCGGATTGTGACATTTTGCCTTCCTCGCACGTTCTCGGGCATTTTTCTCGCCCTCTTTCCTAGCATATGCGGGGAACCGCCGTGGTTTCAACACCACGGGTCCGACATCGCATGTAGGACAGTAACGTATGTCAAAGGTCCTAAAGACACAAAGGTGATTTTGTAGTGACTTTATATTCGTTTGGGTTGGATCGCAATCGGACTAGACTGGTTCAACCCTAATTTGGCCCATGAAGGAGACATTAATGGCATTACGTCTTGGCGACCTCGCCCCGGATTTCGAGCAGGATTCCAGTGAAGGCCAGATCAGCTTCCACCAGTGGCTTGGCGATAGCTGGGGCGTGCTGTTCTCGCACCCGGCCGATTTCACGCCCGTCTGCACCACCGAACTGGGCCTGACCGCCAAGCTCAAGGGCGACTTCGCCAGCCGCAACGTCAAGGCCATTGCGCTGTCGGTCGACTCGGTCGAATCCCATCGGGAGTGGATCAAGGACATCAACGATACCCAGGGCACGGTGGTCAACTTCCCGATCATCGCCGATGGCGACCGCAAGGTCTCGCAGCTCTACGACATGATCCATCCCAACGCGAACGAAACCCTGACGGTGCGTTCGCTGTTCGTGATCGATCCGAAGAAGAAGGTGCGCCTGATCATCACGTATCCGGCCAGCACCGGGCGCAATTTCAACGAGATCCTGCGGGTGATCGATTCGCTGCAGCTCACCGACAACCACAGCGTCGCCACGCCGGGCAACTGGCAGGACGGCGATGACGTGGTGATCGTGCCTTCGCTGAAGGACGAGGAAGTCATCAGGCAGAAATTCCCGAAGGGCTACAAGGCCGTGCGGCCCTATCTTCGGTTGACGCCGCAGCCCAACAGGTAATGGCCTTGCGGCCGGCCGGGCGCATTGCGCCGGGCCGGAGCGTCACGGTGTTGTAACGCGATGGGCTCGCCCGTCGTCTCTCCTTGGTAGTGTGCTTGGCCCGGCTTCGCAGCCGGGCCTTTTTATTTCTCGGGAGAGATTGGTCGCAACGGGCGGCGGTGCCGCGCAGGCTTCAGTAGAACGCCTGGATGCCGGTCTGGGCGCGGCCCAGGATCAGCGCGTGGATGTCATGCGTGCCCTCGTAGGTATTGACGACCTCGAGGTTCACCACATGGCGGATCACGCCGAATTCGTCCGAGATGCCGTTGCCGCCGAGCATGTCGCGCGCCACGCGGGCGATGTCCAGCGACTTGCCGCAGGAATTGCGCTTCATGATCGAGGTGATCTCGACCGCGGCGGTGCCTTCGTCCTTCATGCGGCCCAGGCGCAGGCAGCCTTGCAGGCCCAGCGTGATCTCGGTCTGCATGTCGGCCAGCTTCTTCTGCACGAGCTGGTTGGCGGCCAGCGGGCGGCCGAACTGCAGGCGGTCCAGGGTGTACTGGCGGGCGGTGTGCCAGCAGAATTCGGCGGCGCCGAGCGCGCCCCAGGCGATACCGTAGCGCGCCGAGTTCAGGCAGGTGAAGGGACCCTTCAGGCCGGACACGCCGGGCATCAGGTTTTCCTCCGGCACGAACACCTGGTCCATGACGATTTCGCCGGTGATCGAGGTGCGCAGGCCCACCTTGCCGTGGATGGCGGGAGCCGTCAGGCCCTTCCAGCCCTTTTCCAGGATAAAGCCGCGGATGGCTTCCTTGCCATCGTCGCCGGCCAGCTTGCCCCACACCACGAACACATCGGCGATCGGCGAGTTGGTGATCCACATCTTGGCGCCGCTCAGCTCATAGCCGCCGGCGACCTTCTTGGCGCGCGTGACCATGGAGCCCGGGTCGGAGCCGTGATTGGGTTCGGTCAGGCCGAAGCAGCCGATCCATTCGCCGCTGGCCAGCTTGGGCAGGTATTTCTGCTTCTGCGCTTCGCTGCCGAATTCATGGATCGGCACCATCACCAGCGACGACTGCACGCTCATCATCGAGCGATAGCCCGAATCCACACGTTCCACTTCGCGCGCGATCAGGCCGTAGGCCACGTAGTTCAGGCCCGGGCCACCGTATTGCTCGGGAATGGTCGGGCCGAGCAGGCCGAGTTCGCCCATTTCACGGAAGATCTCGATGTCGGTCTTCTCATTGCGGAACGATTGCAGCACGCGCGGGGCGAGCTTGTCCTGGCAATAGGCCTGGGCGGCATCGCGCACCATGCGCTCGTCGTCGCTCAGTTGGTGGTCCAGCAACAGCGGGTCGGCCCAGTGGAATTCGGCGTTGGCAGCCATGTAGGTCTCCTTCGGTAGTGCAGTTCGTAGTGCAGGTGGTCTTGCAGATAGGTCGGGCAGTCTCGCGGGCGGCCCGGAACTCAACATCATCGGCGCATTCCGCGGTCTGTCGTGACGCTTTTCAGTTCCGCATTGCGGAACCTTGTTCCGATGATGTAGTATAGCGCAATGCGCCGTCCGTGCAATAGCCGGAATCGGCACCCGCAATACGACCGTTCGCTGACCGGCCGCGGTGCGTTCCCATCCAACCAGCCGGAGCCGTCCCTTGGCCACTGAATCGCAAGCCTTGTCCGCCACGAAGGATGCGGATGCCGCCGGCGCCGCGCCGCGCGAAAGCGATCCCAATTTCGTCGCCGCCCTGGCGCGCGGCCTGGAACTGCTGCGCTGCTTCCGCACCGGCGAATCGATGCTGGGCAACCAGGACTTCGTGCGCCGTACCGGCTTCCCGAAGGCGACCGTGAGCAGGCTGGCCGGCACGCTGGTGCAGCTCGGCTACCTGCGCTACGACGACAGCCTGGGCAAGTACGCGCTCGACGCCGGCGTGCTGGCGCTGGGCTATTCGTATCTGGCGGCATCCAACGTGGTGACGCTGGCACGCCCGCATATGCTGGCGTTTGCGCAGGCGTACGGGGTGTCTGTGTCGCTGGGCAAGCGCGAGCGGCTGGACGTGATCTATCTCGAGTCGATCCGCAACGATGCCGGCGTGATGCTCGGACTGGGCGTGGGATCGCGGCTCTCGCTGGTATCCAGCTCGATGGGGCGCGCCTATCTGGCAGCCTTGACGGCAGCCAGGCGCGACCGCGTGCTGGCGGAGTTCGCACAGGCCTTTCCGGAGCAATGGAAGACCCAGGAGGCGGCCATGCGCGCGTCGGTGACGCAGGCCGCTGCACGGGGCTATGCGGCATCGTTCCGCGACTGGCACCCGGCGATCCACGCCTGCGCGGTGGCCTTCCGGCCGGTGGGGGAGAAGGAGCTGCACATGCTGAGCTGCAGCGCGTCGTACGGCTCGGTGGAAGAGGCCGAATTCCACGACAAGCTGGCGCCGGCCCTGCGCGCGCTGGCGGCGCGGCTGTCGGACCCGGCGTCCTGAAGCACGGCCCGCGCCGGGGTCCTCCGGGGTCCTTCCTGTCTTGAAGCGTTTCCCGCAGACGCCTAGAGATCGGTGCGCAGTTTCCAGAGTTCGGGGAACAGCACCACGTCGAGCATCTTGCGCAGGTAGCTCACGCCTTCCGTGCCGCCGGTGCCGCGCTTGAAGCCGATCACGCGCTCCACGGTGGTGACATGGCGGAAGCGCCATTGCCGGAACGCATCTTCCAGGTCGACGAACTTCTCGCCCAGTTCATACAGTTCCCAGTGCGCCTCGGGCTGGCGATAGACCTCCAGCCACGCAGCCTCCACCGAGGCATTCTCCCCGGCAGGGCGGGTCCAGTCGCGTTCGATGCAGGCCGCGTCGATGGCGAAGCCGCGCCGCGCCATCAGGCGGATCGCTTCGTCATAGAGCGACGGCGTGCGCAGCGCCTCTTCCACCAGCGCCAGGTGCTCCGGCCGGTGCGCGTGCGGAAGCAGCATGGCGGCGTTCTTGTTGCCGAGGATGAACTCGATCTCGCGATACTGGTAGGACTGGAAGCCGGAGGACATGCCCAGGTAGGGACGCATCGCCGTGTACTCCGGCGGCGTCATGGTGGCCAGCACGCTCCACGCCTGCACCAGCTGCTCCATGATGCGCGACACGCGCGTGAGCATCTTGAAGGCCGGCGGCAACTGGTCGCACCGCACGCATTCGCGCGCCGCGCGCAGTTCGTGCAGCGCCAGCTTCATCCACAGTTCGCTGGTCTGGTGCTGCACGATGAACAGCATCTCGTTGTGCTCGGGCGAGAGCGGATGCTGGGCGTTGAGGATCTGGTCCAGCGCCAGGTAGTCGCCGTAGCTCATGTCCCTGGCGAAGTCCATCTGCGCGTCGTGCCAGGCGGCATCGTTCCCGCTTGCCGCCGCGCTGCCCGCGCCCGACATCGGGCATCCCTTGTTGATCGTCATGGCGAATTCCTGTTCAGGTCACCTGGCCGCGGGCCTGGTGACGCGCTTCCTTGTAGCTGCCGCTGTCGAGCACGTCGCGCAGCACCTCCACCGCATCCCACACGTCGGTAAAGCCGATGTACAGCGGGGTGAAGCCGAAGCGTGCAATGCGTGGTTCGCGGTAATCGCCGATCACGCCGCGCTCGATCAGCGCCTGCACCACCGCGAAGCCGTCGGGATGGGCAAGGCTGACATGGCTGCCGCGGCGTGCATGCGCGCGCGGCGTGGCCAGTTCGAGCGGGTGGTGGCCGCAGCGCTGCTCCACCAGCGCGACGAAGAGATCGGTCAGCAACAGCGACTTGGCGCGCAGCGCCCGCATGTCGGTCTGGGCGAAGATGTCGAGCCCGCATTCGACCATGGCCAGCGAGGTCACGGGCTGCGTGCCGCACAGGAAGCGGCCGACCCCTTCGCGCGGCCGGTAGCCCGGTTCCATCGCGAACGGCGCGGCATGGCCCCACCAGCCGGACAGCGGCTGCCAGAATGCATCGCGCAGCGCGGGCGCCACCCACAGGAAGGCCGGCGAACCGGGCCCGCCGTTGAGGTACTTGTAGGTGCAGCCGACCGCGTAGTCCGCGCCCGATGCCTTCAGCGCAACCGGCACCGCGCCGGCCGAATGCGCCAGGTCCCACACCGTCAGCGCGCCGCACGCGTGCGCCATCTCGGTCACGGCGGCCATGTCCAGCATCTCGCCGCTCTGGTAGTTCACGTGGGTCAGCATCAACACCGCGGTGTCGGCATCGACCGCCGCCTCGATCTCCGCCGGCGAATTCACCAGGCGCAGCGAATAGCCCTGCTGCAGCAGGTCCGCAAGGCCCTGCGCGATATAGAGGTCGGTGGGAAAGTTGCTGGCTTCCGAGACGATCACCTTGCGCCTGGGGTCGCGCGCCTGCTGCACGCGCAGCGCTGCCGCCAGGACCTTGAACAGGTTGATCGACGTGGTGTCCGTCACCACCACTTCGTCCTCGCCGGCGCCGATCAGCGGCGCCAGCTTGTTGCCCAGGCGCTGCGGCAGTTCGAACCAGCCGGCCGTGTTCCAGCTGCAGATCAGGCCCGTGCCCCATTCCTCGCTCACCACCTCGGCGGCGCGCGCGGCGGCACTGCGCGGGCGGGCGCCCAGCGAATTGCCGTCGAGATAGATCACGCCCTCGGGCAGCGCGAATTGGTCGCGCAGGCTGCGCAGCGGGTCCTGCTGGTCTAGCGCGAGACATTGCGCGCGGGTTTGTACGGTCATGGGCGAAGCGTCCTGGAAGAGTTCAGTGGTTCAGTGTCGGGTGGGTGGCGACGCGGCTCCGCGTCATGCCAGGCTGCGCAGTACCGCGCGCACCGGGCTGGCGTCGAGGCCCGCCAGGCGCAGCGGCAGCGCGATCAGTTCATAGTCGCCTTCGTCGACCGCATCGAGCACCAGCCCCTCGAGGATGGCCAGCCGGTGCCGGCGCACCATGCGGTGCGCATCCATGGTCTTGGATTGCTGCGGGTCCAGCGAAGGCGTGTCGATGCCGACCAGCGTCACGCCGTGCGCAGCCAGCAGGGCGATGGTCTCTGGCGCGACCGCGCAGAAATCCGGATCCCAGTGCGCCAGCGGCGCCTGCCGATAAGTGCGCAGCAGCACGCGCGGCGGTGTGCCGGCCAGCGCGTGCCCGAGATGGCGCGGCTCGACCACCGGTGCGGCGCCGATGCAGTGGATGACGCGGCAGGGGCCGAGGTAGGGCGCCAGGTCCACCGCGCCGATGGGCGCGCCGTCGGCGGCGTAGTGCAGTGGCGCGTCGGCATGGGCGCCGGTGTGCGGCGACAAGGTGATGCGGCCGACATTCACCGGGCAGTGCGCGTCCATCTGCCAGGCGCGCTCTTCCTGGAACGGCGTGTCGCCCGGCCACACCGGGGTGGCGGGCGACAGCGGCGGGCTGATGTCCCACAACTGGCGTTCGGTGGGGGGTGCGAGGGCGGCTTGGTCTGTCATTGGCTGGTCGCGCCGTCATCCGGCGCTCCTTGGCTCAGTGGGGAGCGGATGACGGCATGATAGTCAATATTCCGGGCAAGAGGCTTGCTAAATGCCTGGGGTTTTGGTCGCGAATTCGCATAGAATTTCACGAGACGACAAAATGTGTAAATAATCTGCGAAATGAATCTCGACCCCACCGATTTGCGCATCCTGAGCTGCCTGCAGGAGAACGGACGCATCAGCAACCAGGACCTGGCGGACCGCGTGGCGCTGTCGCCGTCGGCCTGCCTGCGGCGGGTGCGGTTGCTGGAAGAAAGCGGCGTGATCGGCGGCTATCGCGCCTGGTTCGATGCCGAGCGGCTCGGGCTGGAAATCGAAGCGATCGTGCAGGTGTCGATGCGGCACGACGTGGAAGGCTGGCACGACACCTTCAACGCGGCGGTGCAGGCGTGGCCTGAAGTGGTGTCTGCCTACATCATCACCGGCGACAGCAACTACATCCTCAAGGTGCAGGCGCGCAACCTCAAGCACTACTCGGATTTCATCGTCAACCGGCTCTACCGCACGCCGGGCGTGATGGACATCCGCTCCAATATCGTGCTGCAGAAGATCAAGACCGATGGCTCCCCACTGGCCGTGATCAAGGGCTCGCCCGGCACATGAGCGCAGGCCCCGCTAGCGCGGCGCGTGCAGCGCGATCAGCCGGCGCAGCGTGTCCTTGAGCTGGTCGGCCTGCGCGGCGCCGAAGTCGTCCAGCACCTGCTGCTCGTGCACGGCGGCCTGGTCGAGCAGGGCGCGGGCACGGGTGCGGCCGCCCGCGGTGATGGAGACCAGCGCATGGCGGCGGTCATGCGCGCCGTTGCGGCGCGTGACCAGGCCGCTGGCCTCCATGCGGTCGATCAGCTTGGTCAGGGTAGGCTGCTTGGTGAGGGTGATATCGGCCAGGGCGCCGATGGTGCAGGCGGGCCGGTCGGCCAGCGTGGCCAGCACGCGCCATTCGGGCACGGAGAAACCCGCGGCTTCCACCTGCCGGTGGAATTCGCCCGAAACGAGATAGCTTGCGCGCGCCAGCAGGTAAGGCAGGTAGCCGTCGACGAAGGCAGGCTTGGACGATTGCGTCATGGCCGTGCGCCCGGCGCCTCAGTCCGCCAGCGGGTAGGTGGTGGCGAAGCGTCCGTCGTGGAACACCAGCGGGCTGCCGCCGTCATCGTGCACGCCGCAGCGCTCCACCTCGCCCACGAAGATCACATGGTCGCCCTCGTCGTACCGGCTGCGGTTATGGCATTCGAACCACGCCAGCGCATTGCTCAGGATGGGCAGGCCGTTCTCGGACAGGCGGTAGTCCACGCCGGCGAAACGATCGCCCTTGAGCGTGGCGAAGCGCTGGCACAGGTCCAGCTGCGTGGATGACAGCACATTGATGATGTAGTGCGAGCCGTCGCGGAACATCGGCAGGCTGTTCGCGCGCGTGGCCATGCTCCACAGCACCAGGGGCGGGTCCAGCGATACCGAGTTGAAGGAGCTGGCGGTGATGCCCACGAACGGCACGCCCGGGGGCGAGCCAGGGCCCGCACGGGTGGTGATGACCGTCACGCCGGTGGCGAACTGCGACAGCGTGCGCCGGAAGTGCAGCGTATCGAAATCGGGAGAAGCAGCCTTGCCGATCATGCGCGGCGTGGCCTCAGGCATGCCCATAGCGCGGGCTCCACTTGAATCCATGAAATTTCATATATTATTTGCGCCAGCGACAAGAAGCACAAGTACAAGCTAATGCGTCCGGTGCCAGGCATCGGTGGGCTGGCGCACCAAGGCTGCCCGCGGGCCTGCCGGGACGCGGCGGATTCCGCACTGGAGGAGACAACATGCTCATCGAGCACATCGAACACCGCTGGCTGGCGGCGTTCCGTCATACCCTCGAACTCTGCGCCCTGTCGGCCGGACAAGTCGTGGGGATTGTAACGGAGTCCCAATCCCGTCCTGTCAATGTGGAGTTGGCCGAGCTGGCGGTGCAGGCGCTCGGCGCCACGCCGGTACGCATCCGGGTGCCGTCCGCGCCCCTCAGTGCGCCCGCCCCGGTGCGCTCCACCGGCGCCAGCGACGCGCTCCGGCAACTTGCTCCGGTAGTGGCCGCGCTGCAACGCTGCCACCTGGTGATCGACTGCACCGTGGAAGGCCTGCTGCACGCTCCCGAGTTGCCGCGCATCCTGCAGGGCGCCGACGGCATCGTGCCGCGGTTGCTGATGGTCAGCAACGAACATCCCGAAATCCTCGAGCGCTGCCAGCCCGATGCTGCGCTGGAGGGCAGCGTGCGCGCCGCCATGAAGCGCCTGCGCGGCGCGCGCGAGATGCGCGTGCGTTCGGCGGCCGGAACCGAGCTGCGCATCGGCCTCGGCGACGCCCGCGTGGGCGGCGTGTGGGGCTACTGCAACAAGCCGGGGCAGGTCGCGCACTGGCCGGGCGGCCTGTGCCTGGCATTTCCCGCCGGTGGCCAGGTCAACGGCACGCTGGTGCTGGCGCCCGGCGACGTCAACCTGACCTTCAAGACCTACCTGCGCGACATCATCGTCTGCCATGTCGAGGATGACTACATCGTCGCCATCGAAGGCCTGGGTGTCGACGCCGACATGATGCGCGGCTACTACGCGGCGTGGGCCGACCGCGAAGGCACGCGCGATGCCTATGCGGTTTCCCACGTGGGCTGGGGCATGAACCCGCAGGCGCGCTGGGATGCGATGACGTTCTACGACAAGCGCGACTGCAACGGTACCGAGCTGCGCGCCTTTGCCGGCAACTTCCTCTATTCGACCGGCGCCAACGAGGTCGCCGGCCGCCACACCCTTGGCCACTTCGACCTGCCGCTGCGCAATTGCACCGTCACGCTGGACGGGGCGAACGAGGTCGAGGAAGGCAGGCTGGCCGCGGCCAGCTGATGCGATGGCCGGGCAGACCATTTGAAGAGGGCAGGCGCATGACAGGAAACGCAATGGCAGAGACCACAAAGACCACAGCGACCACAAAGACCACCATCCACACCCATCCCAACGGCATCGCCACCATCGCGCAGGGCGATGGCCCGGTGGCGGTGGTGATGCTGCATGGCATCGGCGGCGGCAAGGCCGCGTGGCCGGCGCAGCTCGACGCGCTGGCGCAGGCGGGCTATCGCGCCGTGGCCTGGGACATGCCTGGCTACGGCGCGAGCGCAATGATCGAGCCCTACGATTTCGCCGGGCTGGCGCAAGCGCTGATGCCGGTGTTGCAGGCCGAGCGCGACGCCGGCCGGCGCGTCCTGCTGCTGGGTCACAGCATGGGCGGCATGGTGGCGCAGCAAGCATACGCCGCCGCACCCGCGCTGATCGACGGCATGGTGCTGTCCGGTACCTCGCCGGCGTTCGGCAAGGCTGATGGCCAGTGGCAGCGCGACTTCGTCGCCGCGCGCACGGCGCCGCTCGACGCGGGCAAGACCATGGCCGAAATGGCGAGCGGGCTGGTGCGCGCGATGGTGGCGCCGCAGGCGGATGCCGATGCGGTAGCCTTCGCCGCCAGCGTGATGGCTGCCGTCCCCCCCGCGACCTATCGCGCCGCGCTGCAGGCGCTGGTGCGTTTCGATTGCCGCGAGCTGCTGGCGCGCATCACGGTGCCGGTGCTGGCGCTGGCCGGCGAGCACGACGCCAATGCGGCACCGGCGGTGATGGAGCGCATGGCGCAGAAGATCGCCGGCGCCGAGTACCTGTGCCTGCCGGCGGTGGGTCACCTCGCATGCATGGAACGGCCCGCGGCATTCAATGCCGCCGTGCTCGCTTTCCTCGGCCGCCATTTTCCCGCGCGCTGAAGGCGGCGTTTCACCAGAAAACACAAGCAATAGCGAGGCATCGCCGCGCGACGATGCCCGGGAGACCAACCAATGCCATTGGACTTTATCCCTGCCGTCGGCGCCGCCGACTTCACCCAGGCGCAGGAGCGCCTGCTGGTGCTGGCCAACCGGCTCGGCCGCGAGCGCTTCGCCCCGCGCGCTGCACAGTGGGACCGCGAGGCCAGCTTTCCCTTCGCCAACTATGACGACCTGCGCGAAGCCGGCCTGCTCGGCCTGTGCGTGCCGCGCGAGTTCGGCGGCGAGGGCGCGGACTTCGCTACCTATTGCATGGTGGGCGCGGAGATCGGCCGCTTCTGCGGTGCCACGGCACTGACCTACAACATGCATATCTGCTCCACCATGTGGACGGGCATGCTGGCCGACGGCGTCGCCATGACGCCCGCGCAACGGGCCGAACACGACGGCCGCCGCGAGCTGCATTTCGCGCGCGTGGTCAGGGACGGCGCCATCTACGCGCAGCCGTTCTCGGAAGGCTCGGCCGCCGCCGCCGGGCGAGCCCCGTTCGGCACCAGCGCGCACAAGGTCGATGGCGGCTGGGTGCTCAACGGCCGCAAGATCTTTGCTTCGCTGTCGGGCGCCGCCGACTACTACGGCATCCTTTGCACCGAGGAATGCGCCGACCATTCGCCCGACATGCGCGACACGCTCTATATCGCCGTGCCGGGCAATGCCGAAGGCCTCGCCGTCACCGGCGAGTGGGACCCGATGGGCATGCGCGGCACGGTCTCGCGCACGCTGCTGCTCAAGGATGTGTTCGTCGCCGACCACGAGCAGCTGATGCCGCGCGGCGTCTACTTCAAGGCCGCGCAGACCTGGCCCGCGATGTTCTTCACGCTCTCGCCGACCTACCTCGGCGTGGCCCAGGCAGCCTATGACTTCACCGTGCAGTATCTGCGCGGCGAGGTGCCGGGCCAGCCGCCGGTGAAGCGGCGCATGTATCCCACCAAGCAGATCGCGGTGGCGCAGATGCGCATCCAGCTGGAAAACATGCGCTCGATCTTCTGGCGCGTGATCCACGAAGCGTGCGCCAATCCTTCCAAGGATGCGCGCATGCGCCTGTACGCCGCGCACTACAGCGTGATGGAGGGCGCCAACGACATCGCGCGCCTGGCGATCCGCACCTGCGGCGGGCAGTCCATGCTCAAGGACCTGCCACTCGAGCGGCTTTACCGCGATTCGCGCTGCGGCGCGCTGATGCTGCCGTGGACCGCCGAGCTGATCCTCGACCGCATGGGCCGGGAAACGCTCTACGAATCGGGCGAGCGCGACGAATGAGCGCGCGTGCCGACCGGCTCCTTGTCGTTCCCGCCGGCACGCCGGAGCCAGGCGCCTTGCTGCGCGCGCTGCATGCGCACGCACGCGCGGCGCCGCAGCGGCCCGCGCTCCACAGCCTCGGCCACACCATCAGCTACGGCCGGCTGTGGCGGCGCGTGGAGCGTCTCAGTGCCCACCTTGCCGGCACCTGGGGCGTGCAGCCGGGCGAGCGGGTTGCCACGCTCTGCCTGAACCACGACCTGCAGCTCGCCATGCTGTTCGCCTGCGCACGGCTCGGCGCGATCTTCGTGCCGCTGAACTTCCGTCTTGCGGTTCCCGAGCTGGAAGCCATCGCAGTGCATGCGGGCATCCGCGTGCTGTTCCACGACGCGCCACACGCGCAGGCGGCCGGGGCAGTGGCCGCCGCGGCCGCCTGCGCAACGCAGGCTCGCGTCGGGCACGCGCCCATCGACAGCCTGGTGGATCGTCCTGCCACGGGACACGCGGCGCTGCCTGCGCCGCCCGGGCAACCAGACCAGGCGCCGCTGCTGCTGGTCTATACCTCGGGTTCCACCGGTCAGCCCAAGGGCGCACTGCACACGCAGGCGGCCTTGCTGGCCAATGCGCGCGCGAGCTGGTGGGCGCACGGCATGACGCCGGACGACCACGTCCTGTCGGTGCTGCCGCTGTTCCATGTGGGCGGCCTGTGCATCCAGACGCTGCCGGCCCTGCTGGCCGGCGCGCAGGTCACGCTGCACCAGCGCTTCGCGCCGCAGGCATGGCTGGCCGAACTGGCGCGCTCCAAGGTCACGCTGTCGCTGATGGTGCCGGCCACGCTGCGCGCGGTGCTCGAGCACCCGGACTGGGCGCGCGCGGACCTTGCTTCGCTGCGCGGCGTGATGGCGGGATCGTCGCCGATTCCGCGCGCGTATATCGATGCCTTCCATGCGCGCGGCGTGCCGCTCGGGCAGGTCTACGGCGCCACCGAGAGCGGCCCGGTGTCGGTCGTGCTGCGGCTGGACCAGGCCATGGCACACCCCGGCTACGCGGGCTGGCCGCAGCCCGAAGTGCGGGTGCGCGTGGCCGGCGCCGGCGGCGCCGAGGTGGCGCCAGGCGAGGTCGGCGAGTTGTGGCTGTCCGGCACCAACCTGATGCAGGGCTACTGGCGCCAGCCGGACCATCCGGATTTCCGCGACGGCTGGTTCCATTCGGGCGACCTCGCGCATTGCAATGCCGACGGCTGCATCGAGGTGGTCGGCCGCAGCAAGGACATGATCATTTCGGGCGGCGAGAACATCTATCCGGCCGAGATCGAGAACGTCCTGCTGGGCCTGCCGGGCGTGGCGGATTGCGCGGTGGTCGGCCTGCCCGATACGCACTGGGGCGAGGTGCCGGTCGCGGTGGTGGTGCCGGCCACTGGCGCGGACCGTGCCGCGCTGGCGCAGGAGCCGCTGCGCGAAGCGCTGGCCGCGCAGATCGCGCGTTTCAAGTTGCCGCGCCGCGTGGTGCTGCTCGATGCCCTGCCCAGGAGCGCGCTGGGCAAAGTGCTCAAGCCGCAATTGCGCGCCATGTTGCAGGCGGACGGACCTGCCGCCGCCGGCTGACAGCCACGCCGCCCGGGCGCGGCCGTGGCAGCAACTCTTCGGCGGCATGACGCGCGCCGAGCGAGTATGCTAGTTATTGTCACGAGCCGGAGGGAGCAACATGGATAACGAGCGCGAGATTGCCACGCTGGGCGGCGGTTGTTTCTGGTGCCTGGAGGCGGTGTACCAGCAGGTCAGGGGGGTGCGGGCGGTGGAGTCAGGCTATACCGGCGGCCACGTGAACCATCCGACGTACGAGCAGGTATGCGACGGTGAGACCGGACACGCCGAAGTGGTGCAGGTGAGCTTCGACCCGTCCGTGATCAAGTATCGCGAGATCCTGGAGATCTTCTTCGCCATCCATGACCCGACCACGCTGAACCGGCAGGGCAACGACGTCGGCACGCAATACCGCTCGGTCATCTTCACGCACTCCGAGCCCCAGCGCGCGATGGCCGAGTACGTCATGCGCGAAGTTATCGCGCAGAAGCTCTACGACGCCCCGCTGGTCACCCAGATCGAGCCCACCCAGCCGTACTGGCGTGCCGAGGAAAGCCACCAGAACTACTACCAGAACCACCCCAACCAGGGTTATTGCTCGTTCGTGATCTCGCCCAAGCTGGCCAAGTTCCGGCAGAAGTTCGCGCACTTGCTGATCCGGTGAGGCGCGCCGTCGCCGGTGCGCTTGCGTGCCGGCGAGCCGCTCAGTTCGCGGCAAGCCGCTCGGCGATCGCCTCCGCCAGCCGCACGCAGGTCAGCGGCGCGGAACCTTCGGCCTTGTTGCTGACGATCACATAGGCGGGCTGTCCGGCGCGCAGCGTGCGGGCAACCTGCTCGGCGATCACGGCGCGCGTGTGCGGATCTTCGTCGACCAGCCGGTCGAACGGCGCGTAGCGCGATTCGGCCTGCTCGTAGGCAAAGCCCGCATGCAGCATCCAGCGCAGCACCAGTGGTCCCGGCGCGGCTTCATCCATCAATGCCTGCGCGGGCAGCTGGCGTTCTGCCGGCGGCATGCGCTCGCGCGCCGACAGGCAGAAACGCACGCCACGCGCACGCAGCAGCTTGATGAAACGGGGCGTGAGCAGGGACGCATCGCGCAGTTCCACCGCATAGCACGCATGCGGCGTGGCGGCGGCGTCGAGCGCGGGCAGGGCACCCAGGAAAGCATCGAGCCGAGACAGGAAGCCGGCGCTGTCCACGGCCATCGCGCCCAGCGGCGACAGCTGGAACAGCAGCGGGCCGCACTTGGCTCCGAGCCCCGCGGTAGCCGGCCCGACGAAATCGCGCGCCGCGATCCCCGCATCGAGGAAGCTCGCATTGGCCAGCCGCCCCGCGCCCTCCGACGTGCGCAGCCACGGATCGCATACGCTCGCGGGCGCCTTGGTCAGGAAGCGGAAATGCGCCGGCACCTGGGCCGCATAGGCAAGATAGTCCGCAAGCGGGATCGGTGCGTAGAAGCCGCGGTCGATGCCGGCAGCCCGTAGCAGTGGATGCAGGGAGTAAGCGGCCAGGCCCTTGCGCGAGAGCAGGTTGTCGCTGTATTCACCGTGGTAGACCAGTCCGTTCCAGCCGCCATAGGACCACGACGATGTACCGAGGTGCAGTCCGGCCGGAAGGCGCTCGGCCAGTGCGAGCAGGGCGGGATCGGGAGGGGGCGCCTGCACGCTTTTTCCGCGCACAGGGCGCGCGGCGCAGGCCGTGGCGTCGGTGCCAGGCAATGTGTCGCCACTGCGCGCGGTGGCCGCGGGTATTTCCGGCAGGCCGCCGAACAGGTCTTCAGTCAAGCAGGTTTTCAGTCCAGCGATTTGTCGTAGATATAGCGGCGCGACCAGGGCAGGCCCGTCGCCGACAGGCCGGCCTTGTGGCACACCACCTGGTAGATCGACATCTGGTCGGTGTCGAAGGCATGCGCGCAGCCCGCCAGGTAGACGCGCCAGATGCGGTATTTCTTCTCGCCCACCATGGCGCGGATGGTATCACCCTGCGCCTCGAAGTTGTCCGCCCAGTGATGCAGCGTGCGGTGATAGTGGCCGCGCATCAGTTCGACGTCGGTCGCCTCCAGGCCGCCGCGCTGCAGGGTGTTGAGCACCATGCCGATGTGCGGCAGCTCGCCCTGCGGGAACACATAGCGATCCATGAACTCGGAGCCGTCCATCGGCGTGGCGCCGCTATCCGGATCGGGCGAGGTGATGCCATGGTTCATGGCATAGCCGTCGTCGGCCAGCAGGTCGCACATGCGGCTGAAGTAGCCGGACAGATTGTTCTTGCCCACGTGCTCGAACATGCCGACGCTGGTGATGCGGTCGAAGGTCCCGGCGGTATCGCGGTAGTCCTGCAGGCGGATCTCGATGCGCTCGGACAGTCCGGCCTGCCTGACGCGCTCGGTAGCGAGGTCGAACTGGTTTTGCGACAGCGTGATGCCCACGCAGCGCGCGCCGAACTTCTGCGCCGCGCGCAGCACCAGCGCGCCCCAGCCGCAGCCGATGTCGAGCAGGGTCTGCCCGGGCTGCAGGCGGATCTTGGTCAGGATGTGGTCGATCTTCTTGCGCTGCGCGGTGGCGAGATCCTCGTTGCCGTGCTCGAAATAGGCGCAGGAATAGACCATCGCCGGGTCGAGCCAGAGCCGGTAGAACTCGTTGGAAACGTCGTAGTGGTACTGGATCGATGCCTTGTCGGCCGCCTTGGTGTGAGCGAAGTGCTGCGCCACCCGGGCCAGTGCGCCGCCTGCCTGTGCGCTGGCGGCGGCGGAAAAGCGGTAGGCCACGGCGATGATGTCGCTGAGCTTGCCGTCCAGGTCGATCTTCTCCTGTACGTAGGCTTCACCGAGGTTGTCCAGGCTGGGCGTCAGCAGCAGTGACAGGGCGCCGGCCTCGCGTATCGTCAGCGTCACAGCCGGGTGCTCGAAACGGCCGAGTGGATATTCGCTGCCGTTCCATAGCCGCAATCTGACAGGGAGATTGGCACGGTCGCGCAAATCGGCGATCCAGTGATCCAGTTGCTTGTCCAGTGCTTGCTTGAAAAACATGCGGCCTCCCTATTCGGCGGTTGCGGCACACTCCTCGAACCTCAGCATCGGGCAGGCTTGTGGCCCGCGCCTTATGGCCGCTCCCTGATGGAAGCAGCCATAAACCACTTTACGACAATTCCCAAATTTGTGCAGTGCGCGGCCCCGGTCGGGCGAGCGTTCCCAGGGCCCCCGCGTCCTTCATGGCGACAGCCGCGCGATCTGCCACGCACCGTCCGCCTGCAGGCGGTAGGCGATGCGGTCATGCAGGCGCGACGGGCGGCCCTGCCAGAACTCGATCCGTGTCGGCGCGAGACGGTAGCCGCCCCAGTGGGCCGGGCGTGGCGGGTTGTCGCCGAACTTGGCGCGGAAATCCGCTTCGCGCTGCTCCAGCACGGCGCGGTCCGCGACCTCGCGGCTTTGTTCCGAGGCCCAGGCGCCGAGGCGCGAGCCGAGCGGGCGCGAGGCGTAGTAGGCATCGCTCTCGGACTCGTCCACCTTCTCCACGACGCCTTCCACGCGCACCTGGCGCTCCAGTTGCACCCAGTGGAACAACAGCGCCGCGCGCGGGTTGGCAGCCATGTCCAGGCCCTTGCGGCTTTCATAGTTGGTGAAGAACGTGAAGCCCCTGGCATCCATGCCCTTGAGCAGGACGATGCGCGCGGAAGGCTGGCCGCCGGCATCGACCGTTGCCAGCGTCATCGCATTGGGTTCGGGCAGCTTGGCGTGGGTGGCTTCATCGAACCAGCGCTGGAACTGGCTGATCGGGTCGGGCGCCACGTCGGACTCGGAAAGGGAGCCCAGCACATAGGTGCGGCGGAGGTCGGCAAGTTGGGTCATGTCAGGTCAGGTATCAAGTCTGCGGGCCGCGCACCGGGCAAGCCTGCCCGGCACCGGCGGCGCGCCTGATTTGAGTATAGCGAAAGCGCTGCAAGCCGCATTTGCGCCTGCGCAATCCCTTCGCCCGGCCAGCGCTCAGGCCTCGGACGGCGGCAGCTTGCGCGCATGCGCGCGCGAATAGTAGCCAGCCACGCCCATGGCGCCCGCCATCGACAGGAAGATCGGCAGCATGCCAAGCGCCGTGCCGACCACGCCGAATGTCAGCGGCCACACCACCTGGCTCGTGTTGAGCACCGCCGAACGCAGGCCCAGCGCTTCGCCGGCACGCCCGGAAGGCGACGCCGCATGCAGGATGTTCATCACGTTGGGTTGCGCGCTGCCCAGCGCGAGCCCGAGCAGGAACGCCAGGCAGCACATCAGCCAGAACTGGGACACGAAGGGATAGAGCAGGTAGGCCACCGCGCCGACCAGCAGCGCGCCGCGGATCACCTTCCATTCGGACAGCCGGCGCGACACCAGCGGCATCGCCACCCGGATCGCGAAGGTGGCGATGGCGAAGGCGCCCAGCACCCAGCCGATCGACGACGGCGAAAGCCCGACGCGCGTGCCCTGGATCGGGATCAGGAATGCGTGCAGGTCCCAGGCGGCGGACAGCACTGCGCTGGCGATGAAGACCGCACGCAGCTCGGGGTGCGCCAGCAGCCCCAGCGTGGAGTTGCGGCTGCCGTCGGCGATGGCGCCGCGTGCGGCACGCCCGCCGCGTTCGGGCAGCCGGCGGCGTACCAGGCACAGCCCGGCCAGTCCGGCGCCGGCCACCACGACTAGCGCGCAGAAGGCCGGACGGAAGCCGGCGTGCTCGATCAGGTAGCCCATCACCACCGGCCCCACCGTGCCCGAGAACGACAGCCCGAGCGCGTGCAGCGTGTAGTTGCGCAGTCGCGTGCCGTCGCTGGAGATCTGCCCGATCAGCAACTGCATGGCGACCTGGACCAGCATGAAGCCGACCCCGATCAGCGCGCACGAAAGATACAGCGCCGCGATGCCCGGCCACAATGCCGGCAGCAGCGTGCCCGCCAGGACCATCATCGAACCGGCGGCCATGGGCTTGCGCGGCCCGGTCTCATCGATGCGCTTGCCGGCATGGATGGCCAGCAACATCGGCAACAGCGCATAGAGCGACATCAGGATGCCGAGCGTGACGGTGGAAGCCTTGAGGGAGAGGGCGAACAGCGAGACCACCACGCGGCTGGCATTGAAGGCCACGTGGTTACACACCGTGAGCGCGATCAGGCAACTGATCGGCGGAACGGTGGTCTGTAGCGGCGGCATGCGCGGGCGGGGGCGGGTAGGAAACCGGAGGAAAAACAAGTGCGGCCGAAACCGCACCCAGGGAAGGAGGCCACGATCGCTCGCGGACATCCGTATTGCGCCATCTATTGGAAACTTCGTTGTAAATGGCCGTTTAATTATGCGAGCGGCGTGGCCGATGTACAACGACTGTCTGCGCGGAGAGCGCGAAAGTGTTGCGAAAGTGCCTCGTCTGGCGGGGATGTGTCGCGGGTGGGCAACAGCCGCGGGGTTGGCTCAGCCGCCCTGGTGCAGCGAGGCATCGGGAGCCGGGCGCGCAGGCGCGGCGGGGCGCACTTGCGCGGGCCTGGCACTCGCCGCGGCCGCGGCGGCGGCCGGCGTCCTGGCTTCGGCCCCGCTGTCCGGCGACGGCGCGGGTCCGGCAGCCTGGCCGGTGGCGCCGGTGGCCGGATCGCGGTAGGTCTTGCCGGGAGGCGGGGCGATCGGACGCTTGCGGATCTCGGCCAGCAGCTTGCCGCACTGCGAGTTCTCGCTGGTGGAAAGGTCGATCAGGGGCAGCACGGCGGCGCCGATAGGCGCCACCAGCGCGAGCGCCACCACGCCCCCGGCGCGCAGGGCCAGCACGCCCACGTCCGGGCTGACCGATGGTTTTTTCAGCGTGCCGCCCACATAGAGCGGCGAGCGCAGCGAGAAGATGCGCAGGCCCTTCGAGTCGGGCCGGACGGTCAGCGCCAGCCGCTCGCTGGCCAGGTCGACGGCGCCGCTGGTATCGATCACGGCATCCTGCGTATCGAGCACGAAGGTACGCGCGCGCGCCACGCCGTTGGTGAAACTGAAATCGCTGACGCCGCAATTGATCTGCACCGGCTTGTCGCCGAACAGCTTCGAGATCACCACGCTGCCCACGTTCAGCCCCATCGCCTCCAGGACGAACTTGCTCACCGTGCCGTTCTCCACCAGCAGCTTGGCTTCGCCGTTGGCGCTGCCCAGCAGCGTGGCCACCGAGTTGCCGGTCGCGCTCAGCCTGGCGCTGCCGTTGAGCTCGCCGATGCTGGCGCGCATCGATTCGAGCTTGGGGAACAACTCCTTGAGCTTGAGGTGGCGCGCCTTCATGTTGATGATGGCGGCCAGGGGTTCGCGCTTGCCGTTGAGTTGCAGCGAGGACACCAGGTTGCCCCCCGCCACGCCAAAGTCGAGCGGGTCCAGGGTCAGCACGCCGTCGTCGAGCTTGAGATGGGTGACGAGGTCGGTGATCGGCAGGTCGCTGGTGCGGATGATGCGCTTGCCGGTGAACTTCACGTCGGCGTCGATGCTGTCCCAGCGTTCGGTGCGGAATGGCGCCACCGGCAGGGCTTTGTCGGCGGGCTGCTTCACGCCGCTGCCGGAAGCAGCTTGCCCGGGCTTGGCGTCGGCGCCGATCAGCGGTGCGAGGTCTTCGAAGCGCAACTGGCCGGATTCGAGCTCGCCCGACAGCAGGGGGCGTGGCTGGCGCTGCGTGTAGGTAAGCGTGCCGTTCAGGTCGCTGCCGCCGACGCGTCCGCTGAACTTGTCGTAGCGGTACACCGAGCTGCCTTTTTTCAGCGTGGCGACGAGCCGGCCGCGTGTTTCGTATGGCGGCGTGCTGGGCAGCACGATGCCGGTCAGGGCATAGAGCTTGGCCATGTTGTCGCCCGACAGCTGCAGGTGGACGTCGAGCGCGCCAAGGTGGGCGGGGTTGGTCAGCGTGCCCTCCACCACCGCGCGCGTATTGCCGACACGCGCGTCGGCCTGTACCGGGAAGGGCATGTTGGTGTCGCGCAGGCTGAGCACCGTGCCGGCCTTGCCGGTGGCGTTGATGGTGGCGTCGTTGTAGCGCCCGGTGGCCTTCCAGCGCACGCCATAGCGCTGGCTGCCGGTGCCGGGCTGGCCGGGGGCGGGGACCGTTGCGCTGGCGCTCCCCGGCGTGCCCGAGGCCGCGGGATTGATCAGCGCGCCGTCGCGGGCCCTGTCGTAGAGCGGGCTGTCGCCTATGGTGTCCAGGCGGGCCTGCATCTCGATTTTCATGGCCTTGTCGGACAGGGTCAGGTCGCCCCGCGCCAGCGCCATTTCGCCGATATCGAGCTTCCATTCCGAAGGCTTCTTGCTCGACGCCATGTCGAACGTCCAGTTGTTGCGCTGGTCCGCCAGGCGCTCCAGCCACACGGCGGGGCTGTCGACGACGATGGTGGGAACCGAGATCTGGTGCCTGAGCAGCGGCAGCGGACGCACCACGAAGATCAGCTCGCGCACGGTGGCGAAGTTGGGCTCGCGCGCCCAGCCGGGGTTGCCGACGGTGATGTCGGTGGCGGACAGGCGGGGCCAGGGCACCCAGGTGTGCCAGCCGGTCTCGCCTTCCGCCCGGCGCCAGGTCAGGGTCAGGTCGCCGTTGACGGCAAAGGGCCGGCCGATCGCCTCGGACACGCGCTGGTTGAGCCACGGCTTGAGGCGGTTCCAGTCGAAGGTCAGAATGACCACGAACAGCACGGCGATCAACACCAGCGGTGTCAGTACACTCCAGATAACTGCCTTGCGGCGCAGGGACATGGGGTCGGTATCCTGGTCGGGCGGACCGCGCGCAGCGCATGTATTGCGTCTTGGGGGGCGAGGCGGCGGTCGAACCACTGCTGTAGGTATTGTATAGTTGCGCGCCCCGTTCTCCTGTCGGCGCTTGGCTGACAGTGTGATGTGACGGGCATTTTGCTTCTCGCGTGGCTTTCGCGTGGTTGCCGCGTGCCTTGCCGTGCTTCCACGGCAGCCTCTTTTCTCTCTTACCAGCAAGTCTCGAGCCAAGATATGAGCAATCTCGTCCCGGAAACAGCCCCGGAAACGTCCACCTCCCCGGCACTGGCGCAACTGCCGCCGGCGCTGACGCACGAGAGCCCGGCCGACGACGACTACCACCGCCGCTTCGGCGGCGTGGCGCGCCTGTACGGCGCCGACGGCCTGGCGCGCCTGGAGGCGGCGAGCGTTTGCGTGGTCGGCATCGGCGGCGTGGGCAGCTGGGCGGCAGAGGCGCTGGCGCGCAATGCCGTGGGCCGCGTCACGCTGATCGACCTCGACCATATCGCGCTGTCCAATACCAACCGCCAGATCCACGCGCTGGGCGACGACTACGGCCGCGCCAAGGTCCAGGCCATGGCCGAGCGCATGGTGCAGATCAACCCGCGCTGCCGCGTGACCGAGGTGGACGATTTCGTCACCGTCGACAACGTGGCGGAGCTGCTTGGCGGGCACGACTACATCATCGACGCGATCGACTCGGTCAAGGTCAAGATCGCCATGCTGGGCTGGGCGCGGCGCGAAGGCCGGCGCATCATCACCTGCGGCGGCGCCGGCGGCCAGCTCGATCCGACCCGCATCCGCGTCGTCGACTTCTCGCGCACCGTCCAGGACCCGCTGCTGGCCAAGGTGCGCTCCAGCCTGCGCAAGGACTGGGGCTGGCCGCGCAACCCCAAGCGGAAGTTCGGCATCGACGCAGTGTACTCGGACGAACCGCTGCGCTATCCCGAACCCGAGCAGCAGGCCTGCGAGATCGATGAGGCTCCGGCCGCGGCCGTGCCGGCAGCACCGCCCGCCGGCCCGCAGGGGCTGGCCTGCGCCGGCTTCGGTTCCTCGGTGGCGGTGACCGCCGTGTTCGGCATGGTGGCGGCCGCCAGCGTGCTGGGGGCGCTGACGGCGCCGGAGTGAAGCGCCGGGGCGCGGGAGCTAGGCCGCCAGCTCGGCCAGCAACGCGGCCAGGTCGGCTTCGTCCGGGGCGGAGTTGTCGAAGTAGCTCAGTTCGGGATGCGCCTGCGGTGCCGGCATGAAGCGCCGGGCGCGGTAGTCGTCCCAGTGCGTCAGCTTGTAGGCATCGTTGGGGTTGCCGCGCCGGATGATGCGGGCATGGGCTTCGTCTTCCGGCAGGTGCACCCACAGGGTGCGTACCTCGGTGCCGGGCGGCACGCGCAGCCACGCCGGGTCGTGCAGCAGATGGTCGCGTACCTCGCGCGAAAGCGGGCCCACCACGATCACGCTGATGCCCAGCGCAAGATTCTCGCGCGCGGTGTCGAGCAGGCCGTGGTACTCGGCATCGCGCAGGTGCTTGAGGTAGGTGGGGCTGTCGCGGTCGTTCGGGTCGCCGGTCAGCGCGCCCATCGCCGCGGCGCTGTAGCCGCCGTACAGGGTGTCCTTGTCGAGCAGGCAGAACGGTTCGCCGGTGGCCTGCATGAGCGGGCCGATCAGGCGGTGGGCCAGGGTGGTCTTGCCGGTGCCGGCGTGGCCGCAGAAGAAGAGCAGTCGGGGCATATGGGGGCAGGCCTGGGCCTGGCGCGATGGAAAGCCAGGCTCCAGCATAACCCGCGCGCCGTCTTGTCCTGGATCAGGCCGGCGAACCGCGGATTCGGTATCCTCTGGCCTTATGCCGGCACCCGGCGCCATGCATGCCGGCGAGCCTGCCCACTTTCTTCTCCCCAGACATGACCGATTCCCCTACGGATGCCATTGCGGATGCCCTCGCGCCGAGCCGCGCCACCCTCGCGCCCGAGTTGTTGCTCGGCGAGCCGGTGACCGACGCCACCCATGAAGAGTTCGTGCAATTGCTGGACGCCGCCGCGCGTGCCGAAGACACCGGCTTCCTGGCCGCGCTGGACGAGTGGATCGACCACTCGCGTCATCATTTCGGCCAGGAAGAAGCGTGGATGGAAGCCATGGCCTTCGGCCCGCAGCACTGTCATCGCGGCGAGCACCAGCAAGTGCTGGCGGTGGCCGACGCGGTGCGGGCCAAGGTCGCGGAAGGCGACGTGGCGCTGGGCCGGCGGCTGGTGTCGGAGCTGCCCGGCTGGTTCGACCAGCATGTGAAGTCGATGGACGCGATGATGGTCAGCCACATGCGCGAAAACGGCTTCAGCCTGATCGAGGCACCTGCCGGGCAGGCTGCCTGAATACGCTGGCGGGCTTCAGCCTGCGCCGGCGGCCGCGCGGTCGAGCACGACGAAGTGCTTGCGCACGGCTTCAATCACCTCGAACAGCCCGGTAAAGCCCGCCGGGATCACGCACGCATCGCCGGGCCCGAATTCGCGGGCGTTGCCGGCATCGTCGCTGATGCGGATGCGTCCGCTGATGATCTGGAAGAACTCTTCCTTGCCTGCCGGGAAGGCAATGCGCCACGCACCCGGCTCGCACGCCCACACCCCGCAGTCGAAGTCGCCCCGGCCGGCGCTGTAGTGCGTCCACGTGGTGCGCTCGGGATTGCCCGACACCAGCCGGTCCGGGCGCGGACGGTCGTGGCTGGGAGTCGGGTCGGTGCGGAAATCGGCCAGGCGGGGCAGGGAAGCGGTCACGGCAGCAGCGGGCAAGAAGGTATGACAGGCCCGCCAGTTTAATTCAGCGCGGAAGCCAGCTGCCGGCGCCAGCGCGAAACCGCCTCGGGCTGGTCGCTCATCAGGTCGAATACCGAGATCATGGTGACGCGCCCGACATCTTCCTCGAAGCTGCGGTCGGCCCGCACGATCGCCAGCAATTGCTCCAGCGCGGCCTCGTATTGCCGGTGCGCGATGAGCGCGCGGGCGAGGTCCAGGCGCGAACGCAGGTCGCCGGGCGCCGCGGCGATGCGCGCCGTCAGCGTGGCGGTGTCGGGCAGTTCGGACACGCCGCGCATGGCCTCGAGGCGAGTACGCAGCGCGGCGAAGCCTTCCGCCTGGGGTGCGCTGGGCGACAGCATGCCGAACTCGGACTCGGCCTGGTCCAGCGCGTCCATGTCGAGCAGGAAGCCGATGTATTCGAGCCGGGCCGCGTCGAAGCCGGGATCGAAAGCCAGCGCGGCCTGGAAAGCCTCCCGGGCGGCTTCATGATCACCGGCGCCGATGGCATCGCGCGCCGCGCGCAAGGCGGTCTGGCCAGGATTGGGCATCACGCGGGCCAGGAACTCGCGCAGGCCGGACTCCGGCAGCACGCCGGTGAACTGGTCTACCGCCTGGCCGTCCGCGAACGCAACCACGTGCGGGATGCTGCGCACGCCGAAGTGCCCCGCCAGGTCCTGGTTCTCGTCGACATTCACCTTGGCCAGCCGCCACTTGCCGCCGGCCTCGGCTTCCAGCTTTTCCAGCATCGGGCCCAGCGTCTTGCACGGACCGCACCAGGGCGCCCAGAAATCCACCAGCACCGGGATGTGATGCGACGTCTCGATCACGTCGGCCTCGAAATTCTGCAGGGTTACGTCGCTCATGGCTTGCTCTCGGTAGAAGGTGGGCCCGGCGCGTGCCGGGGGGCAGACCTAAGCTAGATTGGGGCGGACGGCGCCGTTTGCAACCACGCCCGGCCGGGCGACGGGTAGACAAGGGTAAGCGATGGATTGAAAATAGAACGGTCGTTCGGTTATATTGCTTGATTCGCATTTCAAGATCAGGTCCAGCAGACCGCATAGGAGACATTTATGCCAACCCACCAGTCCGCGCGCCCGCATTTCAAGTTCTGGCCCAAGCGGGTACCCACCGAGATCGTGCTGCCGGAAACCTCGCTCTGGTACAACCTGGTGGTGTCCGCGCACCGCTATGCCGACAAGGCGGCCATCCGCTATTTCGGCAACGCCATCAGCTTCAGCCAGCTCGAGGCGCAGGCCAGCGCCATGGCCGGCTGGCTGCAGCAGAAGGCGGGCGTGAAGAAGGGCGACCGGGTGCTGCTCTATATGCAGAACTGCCCCCAGTTCATCGTCGGCTACTACGCCATCCTGCGCGCCGACGCCGTGGTGGTGCCGGTCAACCCGATGAACCGCACCGAGGAATTCAAGCACTACATCAGCGACGCCCAGGCCCGCGTGGCGATCTGCAGCGCCGACCTGGCGGCCGGTGCCGAACAGGCCAACGCCGAGCTGCCGGCCGGGCAGCGCCTGCAGCATATGCTGGTCACGCAATACAGCGACGCGCTGCCTGCCAGCTACGAACACCCGGAAGATGCGCCCGCCGCCTGGCTCACCGCCCAGCATCCGCTGCCGGCCGGCGCCACGCCGTGGGCCGAGGCGCTCGCCCTGAAACTGGTGCCGTCCGAACATACCGCCGGTCCCGACGACGTGGCAGTGATGCCCTACACCTCGGGCACCACCGGTTTCCCCAAGGGCTGCATCCACACCCACCGCTCGGTCATGCACAACGTGATCGGCGGCGGCATCTGGAGCGGCAGCGGCGCGGAATCGACGATCCTGTCGGTACTGCCGATGTTCCACGTCACCGGCATGCAATACGGCATGAACGGCCCGATCTACAGCGGCGCCACGGTGGTGATGCTGCCGCGCTGGGACCGCGAAGTCGCCGGCCGCCTGATCTCGCGCTACCAGGTCACCCACTGGACCAATATCCCGACCATGGTGATCGACTTCCTCGGCAGCCCGAACCTGGCCCAGTTCGACCTGTCGAGCCTGCGCTACATCGGCGGCGGTGGCGCGGCCATGCCGCAGGCAGTGGCGGAGCGCCTGCAGCAGCAGTTCGGCCTGAACTATGTCGAGGGCTATGGCCTGTCGGAAACGATGGCGCCGACCCACAGCAACCCGGTCGACCGCCCCAAGCTGCAATGCCTGGGCGTGCCCACCCTGAATACCGACGCGCGCGTGATCGACCCGGTCACGCTGGCCGAGCTGCCGCCCAATGAAGTCGGCGAGATCATCGTGTGCGGCCCGCAGGTGTTCAAGGGCTACTGGGGCAAGCCGGACGCCACGCGTGACGCCTTCATCGAGTTCGACGGCAAGACCTTCTTCCGCACCGGCGACCTGGGCCGCATGGACGAGGAGGGCTATTACTTCCTGACCGACCGCCTCAAGCGCATGATCAACGCGTCCGGCTTCAAGGTGTGGCCGGCCGAGGTGGAGAACCTGCTCTACAAGCATCCGGCCGTGCAGGAGGCCTGCATCATCGGCTCGCGCGACCCGTACCGCGGCGAAACCGTGAAGGCGGTGGTCGTGCTCAAGGCCGATGCCAAGGGCAAGACCACGCCCGAGGACATCATCGAGTGGGCCAAGGAAAACATGGCGGCCTACAAGTATCCGCGCGTGGTGGAGTTCGTCGATGCGCTGCCCAAATCGGGCACCGGCAAGGTGATGTGGCGCCAGCTGCAGGAAAGCGAGAACGCGCGCAGCGCCTAACCGGCTGCTGCCTGACAGCGCCCGGCGCGCCGTGCGCCGGGCTTAGTGCCCGCGCGCGCGCATCAGCATCTTCACCATGGTCTTGTAGCTGCGTTCGCGCGCGTGCCGCGTCGGGCTGGTACCGTCGCGGTCCGCCAGGTTGGCGTCCGCGCCGGCATCGAGCAGCAACTGCACCGTATCCTCGTAGCGCGCGCTGCCGTCGCCCATGACGATGGTCTCCAGCAGGGCGGTCCAGCCCTGCCGGTTGACGTGGTCGACCGCCACGCCCGCCTTCAGCAGCACCTTCACCACCTCGGTATTGCCATGCGCGCAGGCGACGATCAGCGCCGTGCTGTTGCTGATGTCCGTGCTGTTGAGGTCTGCTCCGTGCGTAATCGCCAGTTGCACCACTTCGAGCTGCCCCGTGGACGCGGCCAGCAGGAAGGGGCTGTTTGAGTCGATGTCCTTGCGGTTGACGTCGGCGCCGGCCGCCACCAGCGTCTTGGCCACCTCGGTGTGGCGGCTGTACACGGCTACCAGCAAGGCGCCGCGGCCGCGTTCGTCGGTGGCCTGGGCGGAAGCGCCGGCCGCCAGCAGGCGCTTGACCAGCTCGAGATCGCCTTGCGTGGCGGCAGCGATCAGGTTGCGGTCGAGGGCGCCAACGTTTTCGTGGGCACTGGTAGCGCCGGTGGCGGCGGTGGCGCCCTGCCCGTGCGGGCGCGGCGAGGTCTGGGCCGGGCTGCTTCCGCCCGGGCGGGCCGCCAGGCTCGAACCGCCCGGGCTGGCCAGCAGCGCCCCGCCCATCAGCAGCCCGGTCAGCCCCAGCACTTCGGCGAGTACCATTCGGCGGGAGCGGGCGGCAGGGCGTGGCATCAGGCTGCTTTCCGGGTCAGGCGGCTTCGCTGGTGGCGCGCTCGCAGGCGGCGTCGGTGTCCTGGAGCTGGCGCCACAGGCGGCCCAGGTAAGGATCGTCGACCCCGTTCGTGGCGAGGCCGAGCAAGGTCTGCTGCAGGTATTCGCGCGCCGGGCCATAGAGGCCGCAGGCGTGGCGCAGGCACGCCACCACCCGCTCGTCGGGCAGGCGCCCGGCATAGGCTTCGTGGGTACGGTTCATGACGAAGGCCAGCGCCGGCTGCGGCTTGCTGCCGGCCAGCTTCACCTTGAGCCAGCGCGGATGGTAGGCGCCGGTGAGCATCTCGCGGCGCCACAGCAGGCGGAATTCCTGCTCGATCATGTCGTGGGGGATGCGGAACACCATGCCGTGGCAGCAACCACCGCGGTCCAGGGCCAGCACCAGGCCGGGATCGTCCCAGGTGCCGCGGTTGATGCGCGAATACAGGTAGAAGCCGCGGTGGTAGCCATGCACGGTGGCCAGCTGACGCGCCGTGTGCACCACCATGGGGTTCCAGATCAGGGAGCCGTAGCCGAACACCCAGACATCGCCGGCCAGCCCTGGTGTGTCCGGCCGCTGGTCCAGCGTGGCGCGCAGGGAGCCTTCGAACGCTTCTTCCGGGAGTAGGGAGGAAGCCACCGGCGTGCTGCAAAGAGAAGCACGAAGCCGATCCGTTTCGAGATCTTGTCGGGTGATGGCCATGCTTGCAAGCATAATCCAAAGCTGCGTTTCAGGCGGCACCGAAACCACATGGCAAGCAGAAATCTCTGAAACGACTGTCCCTGTGTGTGCGGCAGACAACGGTTGCCGGTATGGCAGGCGCAGCGAAAATCGCGCCGAGTTGACCGTACGAGGTGGCGGCGGCGGCAGACATGTCCTTACAATACCGCATCAACCAGGAGATCAGGCTATGGCGCGCACGCTCACGGTGGCCTTCGGCACCGGCAAGGAATTCGGTTTCACCATTGGCGACGCCGAACTGGCGGCCGTCAGCGAAGAGGCCGGCTGGCGCTGGTTCGACCGCGAATACGCCGAACTCGATTGCCAGGCTTCGAGTCCGGTGGGCAAGGTGCTGGTGATCGACAAGATCCTGAACGTGGCCAAGTTCTCGGGCGAGCAGCGCTTTGCCGGCGATGCCGCGTGGGCCCAGGACTATGCGCGCCACGCCGCGCGGCTGCTGGACCGCGACAAGGTGCGGGTCGACGTCGGCAACGCCGCGATCAGTTTCTGACGCCGGGGGCGCCAGAAGGCAAAAGGGACGCCCGCGGGCGTCCCTTCTTGCATGGCCGGGTCCGCGACCCGGAGGCTCAGACTGCCAGCAGTTCCACTTCGAACAGCAGCGTGGCGTTCGGCGGGATCACGCCGCCCGCGCCGCGCGCGCCGTAGCCCAGCTCGGCCGGGATCACCAGGCGGCGAGTCCCGCCCACCTTCATGCCCTGGACGCCCTCGTCCCAGCCGCGAATGACGTGGCCTGCACCCAGCGGGAACACGAACGGGTCGTTGCGGTCCTTGCTCGAATCAAACTTGCGGCCAGCCTGGCCGTTGTCGTAAAGCCAGCCGGTGTAGTGCACCGTGACATGCTTGCCCGCGGTGGCTTCGGCGCCTTCGCCGGTGACGGTGTCTTCGTATTGCAGGCCGGAGGGAGTGGTGTTCATGATTGGCTTCCTTATGCTGTATCAGGGAGGGTCACGGTACCGGAACGGCCAGCGCATGGCTGGCCGTTCCGGGCAAACGGGTACTGCGCAACCGCGGCGGCGCCGGGGGTCAGCCCGCGGCGCGCTGCAGGATGTCGAGCGTGATGCGCACGTTGTGGTCGTCGTCGCTGACCCAGATCTCGCTGTCCTGGATCGTCACCGACAAGCGCATGGCGCGCTGGGCCAGCGCGGCCAGGGCATCGACCGCATCGGCCGGCACATTGTAGATGGTCACGTTGCGCAGCTTGCCGACCTTGCCGGACATGCCCTTCCACCATTCGCGCGCGCTCGCACCATTGTAGGTGAACACGGTCACGCGCCCGGCGCGCGCGGAGGCGCGCTTGAGGCGGGATTCGTCGGGCTGGCCCAGCTCGATCCAGTGCGCGATCTCGTCGGTCAGGGTCTTTTCCCACAGGTCCGGCTCGTCGGGCTCGTCCAGGCCGCGGGTGAAGGTGAGCGATTCGCTGGCCTCGCAGGCAAAGGCCAGCAGCCGCACCATCATGCGCGCGTCGTTCTCCGACGGGTGCTTGGCGATGGTCAGGGCGTGGCTGCCGTAGTAGGGCCGGTCCATGTCGGACACGGAAAGCTCGGCCTTGTAGATGGTGGATTTGAGAGCCATTGGGAAACGCTGTGAACCGCTGTGAAGCGCCGCCGCACATGGCGTCGGCGAGATGCGAAAGGCCGCATGATACGTGAATCCGGCGGCGCGCTCGCGGCTGCGCCACGCAGGGCGGCGGGCGGCATCGCCCGGGCGCCCCGGCGTCAGCCCGCGGATGCGGGCGCGGCGATACGCTCAGCGCGCCTTGCGGTACTCGCTCAGGTAGAACCGCAGCAGCGCCGAGCCCAGCACCAGGCACAGGAAGGCCGCCGCGACCACCATGGCGTGGCCGGCCGCACTGTCGACCTGCCCGAACATGGCCAGCCCGGCCAGCCAGCTCGCCACCGGCAAGCTCAGCGCCGGCACCATCAGGGCCCGGCGGCCGTACGTTTGCAGCGCCCACGCCGGGAAGCGGCGCAGGAAGCCCAAGGGAATGCTGCAGATCAGGCAGGCGCCCGCCGCGGCCAGCGAAGCCGCCACTACATCCCCGATGTGAATCATCGTCATCCTGTTGTCGTCCCGTGTCAGGCGGCGGCCGGGAAGCCAAAGGAAACGGGGCCGGCCAAAATATGCAAACCGCTGATTCTACAGAAGAAAATCGCCGGTCAGGCGCCTGCTGGGCAACATGTGGCGGCAGCGCGAGCGCCGCCATGAGGAAGGACGCCGGCCGGGTGGCGCGGCTGTCACTCGCCCGCCGGCTTGTCCGGCGTGGCTTCGACGGAGAGGGTGAGCGTCACGGTGTCGCCCACATCGGGCAGGAAGCGCGTCATGCCGAACGCGCTGCGCGACAGCACCGCCCGGAAGTCGCCGCCGCACACGTGGCGCTTGATGCCGAACAGCGAGATCTCGCCGCAACTGAAGCGCTCGGCCTCCAGTCGCAGCGGCCGGGTGACGCCGTGCAGCGTCAGTTCGCCTTCCACCGCGACCAGCCGCTCGCCTTCGCGTATGAAACGGTCGGCGCGCAGTCGCACGACCGGGAAGGCCTGCGCATCGAGGAACTGTGCCGAACGCAGGACGCCGTCGAGCGTGCGGTTGCCGGTGTCGACCGTATCGGCATCCGCCGTGAAATCGATGCCGCCGCTGCCGGTGGCCTCGTCATAGCGGATGCGGCCATCGATCTTGCCGAAGCGCCCGCGCACGGAGGTGCGCTCGAAGTGGCTGGCGGCAAAGTAGACCGCCGTGTGCGTGGGGTCCACCGCATAGTCGGCGGGGGCGCCCTGCGCCGCGCAGGGCAACGCCGCGGCCAGCAGCCACAGCGTGCGTACCAGGACCGGCGTCTTGCGCATGGCGGCAGGGCTCTAGTGGACGAACACGGGCAGCAGGAACATGCCGATCACCGACAGGAAGCCCACGGTCCAGCACAGGGTGCGCAAGGTGGGGCGGTCCGCCAGGTAGCACACGGTGTAGAAAATGCGCGCGGCGATGAAGACCAGCGCCAGTTCGTCGATGCGCGCCGCCGGCGCATGCAGGAAGCTTGCCGACAGCACGGCCGCGGCAAAGAAGGGAAAGGCTTCGAAGTGATTGCGGTGCGCCATGTCGGCACGGCGCGCGCGTCCGGCCTGCCCTTCCAGCCAGCCGCGCGGGTCGTGGTTGTCGAAGCCGGCGCCGCCGGCCTTGGCGATGGCCACCGTCACGACGGGCAGGATGCCTGCCAGCAGTACACACCAGAACGCTATCGGCATCGCTGTTTCCCTGTTTCCGTATCTGCCTGCCGGCCTGCCCGTTCGCGGAAATCGCACCCGGTTGCCGTCGCGGCGCCCGGGCGCGCTGCCAGCGCGGCCAGCCTCAAGCGGCCACCACGCGGATCTTCACGCCTGCCACGCTGACCACCTGGCCAGCGCGGATCTTGGCGGTCTTGCGCGATTCCACCGCGCCGTCGACCGAGACTTCACCGGCCGCCACCAGGGCCTTGCCGGCGCCGCCGCTGTCGCAGACGCCAGCCACCTTGAGGAGGTCGTTGAGGGCGATATGCTCGCCTTCGAGCGAAAAGGTGATGGTCTGCATGGTCATTTGCCCCAGCTGTCCTTGAGGCCGACGATACGGTTGAAGACCGGCTTGCCCGGCTTCGAATCGACACGGTCGGCCACGAAGTAGCCATGGCGCTCGAACTGGAAGCGGTCGTCGGCGGCAGCCTGCTCCAGGCCCGGCTCCAGATAGGCTGTGACCACTTTCCTGGAGTCCGGGTTCAGCGCGTCGAGGAAATTCTTGCCGCCGGCGTCCGGGTTGGGGTCGTTGAACAGGCGGTCGTACAGGCGCACCTCGGCCTCGGACGCATGCGGCGCGCTGACCCAGTGGATGTTGCCCTTGACCTTGACGCTGTCCGCGCCCGGCGTGCCGCTCTTGGTGTCCGGCAGGTAGCTGGCGTGCACGGCGATCACCTTGCCGTCCGCGTCGCGGTCCACGCCCGTGCATTCGATCACGTAGCCGTAGCGCAGGCGCACCTTGCTGCCGGGGTTGCCGTCCTTCGGCGCGAACAGGCGGAAGTAGCCCTTGGGGGGCGCTTCGCTGAAGTCGTCGCGCTCGATCCACAATTCGCGCGACAGCGGGAACACGCGGCGGCCCAGTTCGGGCTTCTTCGGGTGCACCGGGGCCGAGCATTCCTCGCTCTGGCCTTCGGGGTAGTTGTCGAGGATCAGCTTGACCGGGTCCAGCACGCCCACGCTGCGCGCGGCGCGCGCGTCGAGGTCGTCGCGCACGGCGCCTTCGAGCGTGCTCATGTCGATCCAGCTATCGGACTTGGCCACGCCGATGCGTTCGCAGAACAACTGTATCGATTCCGGGGTGAAGCCGCGCCGGCGCATGCCCACGATGGTCGGCATGCGCGGGTCGTCCCAGCCTTCCACGCGGTTCTCGTTGACCAGTTGCAGCAGGCGGCGCTTGCTGGTGATGGCGTAGGTCAGGTTCAGGCGCGCGAACTCGTACTGGTGCGGCAGCGGCTCGCTGAACACGCCGCAATCGCGCAACTGGGCGAGCACCCAGTCGTACAGCGGGCGGTTGTTCTCGAACTCCAGCGTGCACAGCGAGTGGGTGATGTTCTCGATCGCGTCCGAGATGCAATGCGTGAAGTCGTACATCGGGTAGATGCACCACTTGTCGCCCGTGCGGTGGTGATGGGCATGGCGGATACGGTAGATCACCGGGTCGCGCATCACGATATTGGGCGCGTTCATGTCGATCTTGGCGCGCAGCACGTGCTCGCCGTCGGCGTACTTGTCGTCGCGCATGTCGCGGAACATCTGCAGGTTCTCCGCCACGCTGCGATCGCGGAACGGCGAAGGCGTGCCCGGGCGCGAGAAGTCGCCGCGGTTGGCGGCGATCTGCTCGGCGCTCTGGCTGTCCACGTAGGCCACGCCGCGCTCTATCAGCTTTTCGGCGAAGGCGTAGAGCTGGTCGAAGTAGTCGCTGGCGTAGTACAGGTGCGGCTGGCGGGCGCCGTCCTTGTCCGTGGTGTCCCAGCTGAAGCCGAGCCAGTGCACCGAGTCGATGATGGAATCGACGTATTCGGTGTCTTCCTTGACCGGGTTGGTGTCGTCGAAGCGCAGGTGGCAGCGGCCGGCGTAGTCGCGCGCCAGGCCGAAGTTCACGCAGATGCTCTTGGCGTGGCCGATATGCAGGTAACCATTGGGTTCCGGCGGGAAGCGGGTGATGACGGTGGGCAACGCCTGGCCCTGCGTATCCTGGCGGCCGGCATAGGTACCGGCGTTGAGATCCTGGTCGATGATGCTGCGCAGGAAATTGGATGCGGCGGGGGTGCTGTCGTTGGCTTTGGGGTCGTGGCTCATGGTTGCGCCGGAGGCGGTTACGTCAGCAGGCGCAGGCTGCGCACCGGAATGCGGCGCGCAGCCTGCCGCGCTGCTCGATTGCATGGCGGAATGCCGGATCGCGTGATTTTACCGTGCCTGCGCCCGGCGTCGTGCAAACTCGCCGCGCCGGCCTGAAAAGACGCCAAAACGGCTGGCGCGTCCTAGCATGGAGTCAACGCATCCGCTTCCCGGAGTCCATTCGCCATGCCTGCCTCGACCGTCACTCCAGCCGCCCGCCCGACCCCGCACGAAGCCCTGGCCGGGCTCTGGCAGGCCGCCGGGCTGCCTGCCGCCGCGCCAGGCCACGCGCGGCTCGGCGGCGCCGATCCCGGCCTGCCCTCGTCCTTTGCCGTGGGCACGGCCGCGCAGGCCAGCCTGGGCAGCGCGGCGCTTGCCGCGGCGGCCCTGTGGGAATTGCGCGGCGGCGGTCGCCAGCAGGTTGCCGTCGATATGCGCCATGCGCTGGCCGAGTTCCGCAGTGAACGCTACCTGCGGGTGGACGGCGCGCCTGCGCCGGAATTCCGCGACCCCCTGACGCGCCTCTGCCGCTGCGGCGACGGCGGCTGGGTACGCCTGCACGCCAATTTCCCGCACCACCGGGACGGCGTGCTGCGCCTGCTCGGCTGCGGCCCCGATCCCGCCGCGGTGGACGCCGCCCTGCGCAAATGGGAGCCCGAGGCCTTCGAGACCGCCGCCTCGGAAGCGGGCCTGGTGGTGGCCGCCTTGCGCGGCTTCGACGAATGGGACCGGCATCCGCAGGCGCAGGCCCTGCGCGGCCTGCCGCCGCTGACGCTCGAGCGTATCGGCGACGCGCCGCCGCAGCCTTTGCCGGCGCTGCCGGGCGCCGGCGCGCGTCCGCTTTCCGGCGTGCGCGTGCTCGACTTCACGCGCATCATCGCCGGGCCGGTGGCGGGGCGCACCCTGGCCGCCCATGGTGCCGACGTGCTGCTCGTCACGGCTGCCCACCTGCCTTTCATCGCGCCGCTGGTGATCGATACCGGGCGCGGCAAGCGTTCCTGCCAGCTCGATCTGCGCGACCCCGACGACAAGCGGGCCCTGCACAAGCTGCTGCATGGCGCCGATGTATTGATCCAGGGCTACCGTCCGCAGGGCCTGGCCGAACTGGGGGTGGGGCCGGAAGCGGCGGCGCGGGCGCGCCCCGGCATCGTCTATGTGAGCTTGAGCGCCTACGGGCATGTGGGGCCGTGGGCAGGCAAGCGTGGCTTCGATTCGCTGGTGCAGGCCGCCACCGGTTTCAACCATGCCGAGGCACTGGCGGCCGGCAGCGAAGAGCCGCGGCCCTTGCCGGCGCAGGTGCTGGACCACGCGGCGGGCTACCTGCTGGCACTGGGAGCCATGGCCGGGCTTTACCGCCGCGCCACCGAGGGCGGCAGCTGGCATGTGCGCGTGTCGCTGGCGCAGACCGGGCAGTGGCTGCGCAGCCTGGGCCGTGTCGATGGCGGACTGCGCCAGCCGGACCAGCAATACGCGGATGTGGCGGACCTGCTCGAGACCCTGCCATCGGGGTTTGGCGAGCTGACCGTGGTATCGCATGCCGGGCGTCTGTCCGAGACGCCCGCGCGCTGGGCGCTGCCGTCAGTGCCGCTGGGTTCGCACGCGCCGGAGTGGCTGCCGCGCGCCTGAGTGGCGCGCGTTCCCGGGCTTGCCCGGCCGGGGTCAGGCGCCGGTCATGCGCCAGTCATGCGCCAGTCATGCGCGCCATCCATTGCGCCATGTCGCGTTCGAGGGGGCTGCCTTCCTGCTGGGCGGCGAGGATGCGTTCGCGGTCCGCGGCAGGGCGGTTCTGGCTCAGCTTGAACTTGGCTTCGATGCGTGTCGGCACGATGCGCAGGCCCACGATCGCGCCCAGCATCTTCTGCTGGAAGTCTTCCGGCAGCGCGCGCCACTGCGCGGCGTAAGCGGGCTCGTTGCGGGCAATGAGGCGCTTGAGCAGTGCGTCCTTCTCCGTGGCGTCATGGATGGTGGCGATGTCCGCGTAGACGTGCACGGCGACGTAGTTCCAGGTCGGCACCGACAGTTTCTGCTCGTACAACGCGGGCGATACGTAGCCGTGCGGCCCCTGGAACACCAGCAGCGCGCGCGGGTTCTGTTCGAGCCAGCGCCAGTGCGGGTTGGCGCGCGCCATATGGCCTTCGACCTGCCAGCTGTCGCCGGCGCGTTCGGCAACCACCGGCAAGTGGGTGGCGAACGGGATGCCGTCGGCATCGTTGCCGACCAGGGTGGCAAACGGGTAGCCGCGCAAGACGTCGTCGATGGCGTCGGCTTCGGTGCTGGCAAAGTGGGATGGCGTGTACATGGGCGCGTGGTGATCGGGCGGGATCAATACAGGGTTTGTTGCAGCCGTGCGGGCTGGGTCTCGTCGTAGGCGGCGCCGTCGATGGTGTGGTGGCTCAGGGTGGCGAGGATGGTGCCGTTGCTCGGCAGGCTGGCGCGCGCCACCTGGCTTTGCGGGGCCCACAGTTTCGAGCGCACCAGCGCGCGGGCGCACTGGAAGAACACCGATTCGATCGCGATCACCAGCACCGTCGCCGGCGCCTTGCCATCGACCACGCAGCGCGCGATGAGCGCGGGGTCCACCGAGATGGTGGCGGTGCCCGCCACGCGAATGGTCTCGTTGACGCCGGGAATGACGAACAATAGTCCCACGCGCGGATCGGCCACGATATTGCGCAGGCTGTCGATGCGGTTGTTGCCGCGGCGGTCGGGCAGCAACAGGGTGCGTTCGTCCAGCACCTGCACGAAGCCGGGCGCGTCGCCGCGCGGCGAGCATTCGGCATGCCTGCTGCCAACGGTAGAGAGCAGGCATAGCGGGGCGGCTTCGATGAAGGCGCGGTAGAGCGGGTGCAGGTAGCTGACTTCCTTGGCGAGCGAAGCTTCGGCGGCGTCGGCGTAGCGCGCTTCCAGCTCGGCCAGCGTGGTGATGGCGTATGGGTTCATGGCGAGGAGCATGCGCGGCGGCCGGGGCATCGCTACGCTTGTTTCTTTTGGTTTCCCGAGACGCTGCGGGACGATTGCGGGACAGTGCCTCACTGTACCGCAATCGCGCCGCGTGCCCGGCGCTACAGCGTGACTGTGCCGCGGCCCAGCTCGATCACGCGCCCGCCCACGCGGATGGCCTTGTCGGCCGTGACCTCCAGGTGCAGCGCGCACGGACGGCCCACGGCCTCGCCCTGGGCAATGCGGCAGGTGGCGGGCAGGTCGCGGCCGCTGGCGACGATCCAGCCGCCCAGGTTGGCGCAGGCCGAGCCGGTGCCCGGGTCCTCCGCCACGCCGCCGCCCTGCTTGGTGAAGAAGTAGCGCGCCTCGACCTGGCCGGGCTGCGCGGGATCGAAGGCGAACACATAAGCGGTCTTGCGGCCCAGGCTGCTCTGCGGCCATGCTTCGAGCCGGCTGCCGTCGGGCTGGGCGCGGCGCACGGCGTCCACGCTGCGCAGCGGCACCAGCAACTGGTCGGCGCCGGTATCGACCCACATCGGCGGCGCCAGCAGGTCCGCTGCGGTCAGGCCGAGCAGGCCAGCCATCTGCGCGTCCGGCAGGCCGGCCGGCGCGGTACGCGGCGCGCCCGCGTGCGGCGCGGTGAAGGTCCAGATGTCGCCCTGCGCGGTGACCGGCACCACTCCCGCCTTGAATTCGAGCGAGAAGGCATCGCCGGCGGCGGCCAGTTCGCGCACCACGTGGGCGGTGCCGAGCGTGGGATGGCCGGCGAAGCGCATCTCGTAGCCGGTGGTGAAGATGCGCACCTGGGCGGCAGCCCGCTCCGACGGCAGGATGAAGGTGGTTTCCGACAGGTTGAACTGCAGCGCCAGCGCTTGCATGGTGGCGTCGTCGAGCCCGCGCGCGTCTTCGAACACGCATAGCGGATTGCCGCCGAAGGTCGATTCGGCGAACACGTTGAGCAGGCGGTAGGCGTAGGTGGTCATGCTGTTCCCGGGGAATGCGCCGGGCCATGGATGGCGGACATCACAGTCTAAGGTGCCGGCGCGCGTACGCCATGCACAGTCATGCCGACGCCGGGCAGGCCAGTTGCGGACAGTCGCGCGCCGGCCCGCCAAGAAAAAAGGCGCCCCCGTTGCCGGGGGCGCCCTCCCAGTACTGCTTGCGGGGACTCAGAAACCGATTCAGAAACCGACTGCCTGCCCATCGCGCCGGCTATCGCTGGCGGCTACGTAGCCGTGTTCGGCGTCGTCGGACATACGCCAGATGAACTGGCCGGAGCCAAAGTCCATGTAGGGGTCGTCGACCGACTTGAGCTGGTGGCCGCGCGCCTTGAGGGCGGCCACCACGGCAGGATCCATGGTGGATTCAACGTCCAGGGTGAAGTCTCGGTTGACCTTCCAGCGCGGCGCGCAGCATGCGGCCTGCGGCTGCTGGTTGTAGTCCACCATGCGCACCACGGTCTGCAGATGGCCCTGCGGCTGCATGTCGCCGCCCATCACGCCGAAGCTCATCACCGGCTGGCCGCCCTTGGTCAGGAAGGCCGGGATGATGGTGTGGAAGGGACGCTTGCCGCCTGCCACCACGTTGGCGGACTTCGGGTCCATCGAGAAGCCCACGCCGCGGTTCTGCAGGCTGATGCCGGTGCCGGGCACCACCACGCCGGAGCCGAAGCCCATGTAGTTCGACTGGATGAAGGAAATCATCATGCCGTTCTCGTCGGCGGCGGTCAGGTAGATGGTGCCGCCCACCTTGGGCATGCCGAAGTCGAAATGCGTGGCGCGCTGCATGTCGATCAGCTTGGCGCGCGACTTCAGGTAGGCGTCGTCCAGCATCTGCTCGGGCGTGACTTCCATGCTGCGCGGATCGGCCACGTAGCGATAGAGGTCGGCGAAGGCCAGCTTCATCGCTTCGATCTGCAGATGCTGCGACTCCACCGAATCCACCGGCAGCGAGCCCACGTCGAACTGGTCGAGGATGCCGAGCGCCATCAGCGCGGCGATGCCCTGGCCGTTGGGCGGGATCTCGTGCATCTCATAGCCGCGATAGGACTTGCTGATCGGCTTGACCCAGTCCGGCTTGTAGTCGCGCAGGTCGGCGGCGGTCATGGCGCCGCCGCATTCCTTGCTGAAGGCGGCGATGCGCTCGGCGATCTCGCCTTCGTAGTAGGCCCGGCCGTTGGTGGCGCCGATCTTGCGCAGCGTCTCGGCGGCGGCCTTGAGCGTGAACTTCTCGCCCACGTTGGGCGCGCGGCCGTTGGGCATGAAGGTGTCGGCGTAGCCGGGCTGGTCCTTCAGTTCAGGCACGGCCGCGGCCCACTTGTGCGCCACCACCGGCGGCACCGCATAGCCGCGCTCGGCGATCTCGATGGCAGGCTCCATCAGGTCGGCGAACGGCAGCTTGCCGAAGCGCTCGTGCAGCGCGGCCCAGCCGGCGATCACGCCGGGCACGGTGACGGCGTCCCAGCCGCGCACCGGGCGGTTGGCGATGCCGTTGGCGTCCGTGCCGTACTTGTTCTTGAAATATTCGGGGCTCCAGGCCGCCGGCGCCACGCCGGACGCGTTCAGGCCGTGCAGTTCCTTGCCGTCCCAGAGAATGGCGAAAGCGTCGCTGCCCAGGCCGCACGAGACCGGCTCGACGATGGTGATGGCCGCCGCCGCGGCGATGGCCGCATCCACCGCGTTGCCGCCCTTGAGCAGCATGCGCAGGCCGGCCTGCGCCGCCAGCGGATGCGAAGTGGACACCACGTTGCGCGCGAACAGCGGGATCCGCACGGAGGGGTAGGGGTTGGTCCAGTTGAAATTCTGCATGCTTGTCTCGGTTGCTTGCGCGGGCGGCGCGCCTGCGGCGCCGCCACGGAGGTGGCTTGAACCGACCTCTTATTCGACGGTGATCTTGCGATCCTTGATGAGCTTACCCCAGCGCGCGCTGTCCTTCTTGACCATCGCGGCGAACTGCGCCGGCGTGCCGCCGACCGGCTCGGCGCCCAGCTTGCCCAGGCGCTCCTTGACGTCAGGCGACTGGATCGCCTTGTTGAACTCGGCGTTGAGGCGGTTCACCAGGTCGGCCGGCATGCCCTTCGGGCCATAGATGCCGAACCATGTGTCGGATTCGAAGCCCGGAAGGCCGGACTCGCTGGCCGTGGGGATCTCCGGCGCCAGCGGCGAGCGCTTCAGGCTGGTCACGGCCAGCGCCTTGAGCTTGCCGTCCTTCACGTGCGGCAGGCCCGAGACGATGCTGTCGAACAGGACCTGCACCTTGTTGGAGATCAGGTCGGGCACGGCCAGCGCGGTGCCGCGGTAGGGAATGTGCGTGATGAACACGCCGGCCTGCGCCTTGAAGGCCTCGGCCGTCAGGTGCACCACCGTGCCGTTGCCGCTCGAAGCGTAGTTCAGCTCGCCGGGATGCTTCTTGGCGTAGTCGATCAGTTCCTTGACGTTCTTCACCGGCAGGCTGTTCGGCACCACCAGCACATTGGTGGCGATGGCCACCTGGCCGATCGGCGTGAAGTCGGTTTCGGTGTTGTAGGGCAGGCGGGTGTTGATATACGGCCCGATCGAGTGCGTGCTGGTGGTGGCGATCAGCAGCGTGTAGCCGTCCGCCGGCGCCTTGGCCGCCATGTCGGAGCCGATCGCGCCGCCCGCGCCGGGCCGGTTGTCCACCACGATCTGCTGGCCCATGCTGGTGCCCACTTTCTGGGCGATGGCGCGTGCCAGCAGGTCGGTGGCGCCGCTGGCCGGGAACGGCACGATCAGGCGGATCGGCTTGTTCGGGTAGGTGTCGGCGAGAGCCGGCACCGCGCTCAGTGCGAGGCCGGTGGCGAGGCTCGTGCCGAGCAGGCGCAGCCAGTGTTTCATGGTGTTCTCCGGAACTGGAAGGCAGGGGCAGGCGGCAACTGCCCCAGGGCTGGCCGCCGCACGCGATTCGATGATGCTTTGCATCATTATTCCGTGCGCTACATCGTAATGAAAGCTAATATTTCTTTTGTGTGTCTCAATATTTTCTTAAGTTATTTAGTGGATTAAAGGGCGCTTTTATGGCGCCGATTTCATGAGCACCATCCGCTTCCTCCGTACCTTCGTCGCCGTGGCCGACCACGGCTCCTTTGTCGCCGCCGCCGAGCAGGTGTCGCTGACCCAGGCCGCGGTCAGCCTGCAGATGCGTGCGCTGGAGATGGAGCTGCGCCGCGAACTGTTCGACCGCGGCGGCAGGGTAGTGGCGCTCAACGCAGGCGGACGCGAACTGCTGCCGCAGGCGCGCCGCATGCTGGCGCTGTACGACGAGATGCGCCTGCCGCCCGAGGCGCCCGACGCCATGGCCGGCGCGGTGGCCGTGGGCGCCGTGGTCTCGGTGATGGGCGGCCTGTCGCACGTGGTGGCACGCATGAAGCGCGAATACCCTGCGCTGGACGTGCGCCTGGTCGGCGCCAAGTCCCTCGAGCTGGCCGCCCAGGTGGAAGCCGGCGAGCTGGACGCCGCCATGCTGGTCGAAGGCGCCGGCCGCCTGCCCGGCACCCTGGTGTGGACGCCGCTCTACCGCGAACCGCTGGTGGCCATCGCCGGGCTCAGCAGCCCTGGCGCGACGGCCCGCGAGGCGCTGGCCGCCAACCCGTTCCTGCGCTTCGACCGCGGCCAGCGCACCGGCATGCTGGTGGAGCGCGCGTTGCGCCGCGCCCACCTGCGCGTCAACGAGTTCCTCGAGCTGAATTCGATCGAGGCGCTGGTCGAGCTGGTGCGCCAGGAGGTCGGCGTCACCGTGGTGCCGCTGCTGCAGCGCGCGCGCTGGCTGGACGACGACGCCTTGCGCATCCTGCCGCTGGCGGTGGGCGGCGCGCCCGTGCTGCGCACCATCGGCATGCTGGAGCGGCGCGATCATGCGCGCCGGCATATCACGGCGGCCGTGCGCGAGGCGTGCGCCGGGCTGTTCGGGGCCTGAGGCGCGGGACGCCGATTCCCGCGGCCCACGGACAGGCGGGCGGGAAACGAAAAAAGGGCGCCTCGCGGCGCCCTTCGATGGTCTTGCTGTTGTTGCTTGTTGTCCTGCTTATTCTTCCTGGAACGCTTCTTCGCGCTTGTTCTTGATCGACGGCAGCGCCACGATCAGCACCAGCACGGCAGCGGCGATCAGCAGGCCGAGCGAAAGGGGGCGGGTCAGGAACACGCTGAACTCGCCACGCGACAGCAGCAGGGAACGGCGGAAGTTCTCTTCCATCATCGGTCCCAGCACGAAGCCCAGCAGCAGCGGCGCCGGCTCGCACTTCAGCTTGATGAACAGGTAGCCGATCACGCCGAAGGCAGCGGTCTGGAACACGTCGAACGTGGTGTTCTGGACCGAGTACACGCCGATGCAGCAGAAGGTCAGGATGGCCGGGTACAGGTAGCGGTAAGGCACCTTGAGCAGCTTCACCCAGATCCCGATCAGCGGCAGGTTCAGGATGATCAGCATGAAGTTGCCGATCCACATCGAGGCGATCAGGCCCCAGAACAGCGCGGGGTTGCTGGTCATGACCTGCGGACCCGGCTGGATGTTGTGGATGGTCATCGCGCCCACCATCAGCGCCATCACGGCGTTGGGCGGAATGCCCAGCGTCAGCAGCGGGATGAAGGAGGTTTGCGCCGCGGCGTTGTTGGCCGATTCCGGACCGGCCACGCCTTCGATGGCGCCCTTGCCGAATTCGTGGGAATACTTGGAGGTCTTCTTCTCCAGCGAGTAGGCCGCGAACGACGCCAGTGCCGCACCGCCGCCCGGCAGGATGCCCAGCAGAGAGCCGAGCGCAGTACCGCGCAACACGGCGGGAATCATGCGCTTGAAGTCGGCCTTGGTCGGGAACAGGTTGGTGATGTGGTCCGTGAAGGTTTCGCGGGCATCCTTCTGTTCCAGGTTCGCGATGATTTCCGCGAAGCCGAACACACCCATGGCCACCGAGACGAAGTTCAGTCCGTCGGTCAGTTCAGGCACGTCGAAGGAAAAGCGCGCGGCGCCCGAGTTCACGTCGGTGCCGACCAGGCCCAGCAGCAGGCCCAGCACGATCATGGCGATGGCCTTGACCAGCGAACCCGAAGCCAGCACCACGGCGCCGATCAGGCCCAGCACCATCAGCGAGAAGTATTCGGCCGGGCCGAACTTGAATGCCAGTTCCGACAGCGGCGCGGCGAACGCAGCCAGGATCAGGGTTGCCACGCAGCCGGCGAAGAACGAGCCCAGGCCGGCGGTGGCTAACGCCACCCCCGCTCGTCCTCGCCTGGCCATCTGGTAGCCATCGATGGTAGTCACCACCGACGACGATTCACCCGGCAGGTTGACCAGGATGGCGGTGGTGGAGCCACCATATTGCGCGCCGTAGTAAATACCGGCCAGCATGATCAGCGCGGCCACCGGCGGCAGCGTGTAGGTCACCGGCAGCAGCATGGCGATGGTGGCCAGAGGCCCCAGGCCCGGCAGCACGCCGATCAGGGTACCCAGCACGCAGCCCAGGAAGGCGTATGCGAGGTTTTGCAGGGTCAGGGCGGTAGAGAAGCCCAGCCCCAGGTTGGCGAGTAGTTCCATATGGCCGTCTCCTTATCCTGCCAAGAATGCCGGCCACACCGGCATCTGAAGATTGATGCCGTAGACGAAGGCGCCCATGCTGATCACCACCAGGATGATGGCGTTGAGAACGGCACCCTTCCAGCTGAATTCATGGCTGGCCATCGAGGACACCAGCACCAGTACCAGTACGGACAGCACCATGCCAAGCGGCTTGAGCATGAGGCCGAACAGCACCACCGCGCCCAGGATCCACAGCAGCGTCTTGATATCCCAGCGCGCCAGCTGGTCTTCTTCCTTCTTGGCGGACAGGGAACTCCACAGCACCAGTGCGCCCAGCAAGGCGAGCACGACGCCGAGCCAGAACGGGAAATATCCCGGACCCATCTTGGCGGCGGTTCCCATGGAATAGCCGCGTGCGACCCAGGAAAAGCCGAATCCGACCAGGATGAACATCAGGCCGGAGGCAAAGTCCTTTTGGCTACGTATGCGCAAAATGATTCTCCTCGAAAAGCTGCTTGAAATCCGGGCGGCGGGCGCTGCTGCGGCGCATCAAAGTGACACGCCAAACCGACCTGCCGCGGGCAGGGTGGAAAGTAAGGGGCGGACCTTTCAGCTACCTTTCAGATGTCTTGTGAAATGGTCAATCTGCGGGTATCTCCCTAGGCGACATACGGATCGCTTCCAGCCGATCCGCGACGGCACCGGGGCGCCCCGCCCGGGGCGGCCCGGCGCGGTCGTGCCGGCAATGGGCTGCGCTATCATCGTTGGCCGCCATGCCGCGGCTCGCCGCCCTCCGGGCATGTGGGCAATGCAGCACGGCGCTGAAAGGAAAGCCGCTTTGGAAAGCATCGACCATGTCATCCTGATCGGCGCCGTCGTGATGTCCCTGGGCATCGTGGTGGGCGCTTTCTCCGCGCGCCTCGGCGTGCCTTTCCTGCTCGTCTTCCTGTCAGTCGGCATGCTGGCCGGCGTCGACGGCCCCGGTGGCATCCGCTTCTCCAATACCTGGCTGAGCTTCCTGGTCGGCAACCTGGCGCTGGCGGTGATCCTGCTCGACGGCGGCCTGCGCACCAGGCTGACCACGTTCCGCGTGGCGCTCAAGCCGTCGCTGGCGCTGGCCACGGTGGGCGTGCTGGTCACCACCGGCCTGGTAGGGCTGTTCGCCGCCTGGGTGCTGGAGATCGACTGGAAGCTCGGATTGCTGCTGGGCGCCATCGTCGGCTCCACCGATGCCGCGGCGGTGTTCTCGCTGCTCAATACCAGCGGCATCCGCCTCAAGGAGCGGGTCGCCAGCGTGCTGGAGATCGAATCCGGCATCAACGACCCGATGGCGATCTTCCTGACCCTGACCCTGATCGAGTGGATCGGCGCGCCCGCCGGCCTGACTCCGGGCGCCCTGCTGTGGCGGCTGGTGGTGCAGTTCGGCGTGGGCGGCGTGCTGGGCATGGGGCTGGGCTACTGCCTGGCCAATGTGATGGAGCGCATCCGCGTGGCCGAGGGGCTGCAGGCCATCCTGCTGTGCTCGGGCGGCGCCATGGTGTTCGCCATCGTGCAGAGCGCCGGCGGCAGCGGCTTCCTGGCGGTCTACCTGACCGGCGTGCTGGTCGGCAACCGCGAGCGCGCGGTCAGCGCGGACGCCATGCGCGCGATGGACGGCATGGCCTGGCTGTCGCAGTCGGTGATGTTCCTGCTGCTGGGCTTGCTGGTGGCGCCGCACCGGATCTGGGAAGTGGCGGGGCCGGCCGCGGCCGTGGCGGCCTTCCTGATGCTGGTGGCGCGCCCGGCCGCGGTCTGGCTGGCGCTGCTGCCGTTCCGCTTCAGCGCGCGGGAGAAGGGCTTCATGGCGTGGATGGGCCTGCGCGGCGCGGTGCCGATCGTGCTGGCGCTGTTCCCGCTGCTGCAAGGGCTGCCCGACGCGGGCCTGCTGTTCCGCGTCGCCTTCGCCGTGGTGCTGGCCAGCCTGCTGCTGCAGGGCACCACGGTGCCGTTCGCGGCGCGCCTGGCCCGTGTGCTGCGGCCGGCATACCCCGAGCCGCTCGCGCGCGCCCGCCTGCATGGCACCCACGGCCCCGCGCTCGAGGTGATGCAGTTCGCCGTGGAGCGCGATGCCCCGGCCGAGAGCCTGCGTGCCGACCAGCTCGAACTGCCGCCGCGTTGCCGTTTGCTGACGGTGGTGCGCGACAAGGCGCTGGCAGCGCCCGAGCAGACCGTGCTGCGCGCCGGCGACGTGGTCTCCATCCTGGCGCCCGGCACCAGCGTGCCGATGCTGGCGCTGCTGTTCCGCAAGCCCGGCCCGGCGCCGGCCTGGGGCAAGGCCAGCCACGATTTCCTGCTGTCCGGCGAGGCCATGCTGCGCGATGTGGCGGGGCTCTACGGCACGCGCGAACTGGGTGCGGCGGAGGCTGGCCTGACGCTGGAGGCGGCCATGCAGGCGGCCTTCACGTCGCCGCCGGTCGAAGGCGATATGGTGGAGATCGCCGGCCTGAAGCTGACCGTGACGCGGATGGACGGGCCGCGCATCATCCAGGTCGGACTATTGCTGCCGCGCACGGCGCGCGGCGCGCGAGCGGCGGAAGGCTGAGGGCCGGGGCGCATTGCGCGCCCTCGCCGGCGCGGCCGGCGCCCGTCGTCAATCCACCTTCGCGCCGGACACCTTCACGATCTGCGCATACTTCTTCAGCTCGCGCTGCACCAGCGCGCCGAACTGCTCGGGCGTGGTCGGCGCCGGCTGCGCGCCGATGCGGGCCAGGCGGGCCTTCATGTCGTCGGTCTTGAGGATGGCCACGATGTCGTGGTTGAGGCGGTCGACGATCTCGCGCGGCGTATTGGCCGGCGCGAACACGCCGAACCAGGTCGAGATATCGAAGCCTTCCAGCCCCAGGCCCTTGCCGGCTTCGGCAATGGTCGGCAGCTCCGGGAAGGCCGCGGCGCGCACCGCCGTGGTCACCGCGAAGGCCTTGAGCTTGCCGGCCCTGATATTGGCCGAGGCCGAGGCAAGGTTGTCGAAGATCATGTCGGTCTGGCCGGACAGCACGGACAACTGCGCGGGCGAGGCGCCGTTGTACGGGATATGGACCATGCTCACCTTGGCCATGCTCTTGAACAACTCGCCCGACAGGTGCCCGGCGCTGCCGTTGCCGCCCGAGGCGTAGTCCAGCTTGCCGGGGTTCTTGCGGGCGTATTCCACCAGCTCGCGCAGGTCGGTGATGTGCAGCTCGGCGGCCTTGCCGGGGTGCATCACCAGCACGTTTGGCACGTCCGCCACCAGGGTGACCGGGCTGAAGTCCTTGACCGGGTCGTACGGCATCCTGGCGAACAGCGACGGGTTGATGGCGTGCGTGGCCACCGCGCCCATCACGATGGTGTAGCCGTCCGCCGGTTGCTTGGCGACGTAGTCCGCGCCGATATTGCCGCCGGCGCCGGGACGGTTCTCCACCACTACCGGCTGGCCCAGGCTGTCCTTGAGCTTGTCGCCGATGGCGCGCGCCACGGTATCCAGCGGGCCGCCGGCGGGGTAGGGCACCACGAACTTCAGCGGCTTGACGGGGTAGGCCGAGGAAGCCACGGCCGGCGCGGCGGCGAGTGCGCCAAGGGCGCCGAACGCCAGCAACGCGGCGGCGAATTGTTGCTTGAACATGGAAATGCGCATTGGAGTTGCGGGGTACGTATGGGAATTCTGGTGGGTTGGGAGGCTGCCCGAAAGCGCGGCGGTCCCGGCTCTCTTTCGACGGGCCGCCTAGATGCCGATGCCCCGGGCCATCATCACCGCGCACAGCGGCAGCAGGATCAGCAGGTGGGCTTCGATCATGACCCAGCGGCGCGCCTTCTTCAGCTCCGCCGCCGCCGGCACGAAGTCCGGCGCCGTGCGTGCCTGGCGACGCCAGCGCTGGATGGCGAAGGTGGGCGGCAGCGAACACAGCGCGATCACCACGAACACGGTCATCTTGGCGTGGAACCACGGGTTGTGCAGGTAGAACTGCATGCCCTTGGCGCCGTAGAACAGGCGCAGCAGGCCGGTCGCCAGCACCGCCATGGCTGACAGGAAGTAGACCAGGTCGTAGATCGAGATCCGCCTGAGCGTGGCCGGCGTGAGGCCGGTGCGCATGATCACGGCCTCGGCCGTGAGCAGCGCGATCAGGGCGAAGATGAAGGCAAAGTGCAGGAAGGCCAGCAGGGCGTCGGTCAGCATCCAAACTCCTTTCGTGGGTATGGGCAGGCGCCGGCCGGCGGCGCGCGGGTCAGGTCATCGGTTTGTGCTTCATTTGCTGCTTTGCTGCTTTGCTGCCGGATCCGGCACGGGCCAAGGCCGGCCGCCGCCTTGCGGGACGGACGGCAAAGCCTTTACAGCACGCCCTTGGCGCGCAGCGCTGCGATCTGCTCAGGGCTATAGCCGAGCATGCCTTCGAGCACCGCGTCGGTGTGTTCGCCCAGCAGCGGCGGATGCCGCACCGCCTCGGGCGGGGTCGCGCTCATCTTGATCGGGCTGCCGACCAGCTTGACCTCGCCGGCGCTCGGGTGCGGCAGGTCCACGCGCAGGCCGCGCGCCTTGACCTGGGCATCGTCGAACACGTCGTCCAGCGTATTGATCGGACCGCACGGCACCCCGGCGCTTTCCAGGTCGAGGATCCACTGCGCGCGCGTGCGCGGCTTGACCATCTCGGCCAGGATCGGCACCAGCACGTCGCGCTGCGCCACGCGCTGCGGATTGGTGGCGAAGCGCGGGTCGTCGGCCAGCTCGGGGTGGCCGCCCGCGGTCACGAACTTGCGGAACTGGCCGTCGTTGCCCACCGCCACGATGATCCAGCCGTCGGCGGCCTGGAAAGTCTGGTAGGGAACGATGTTCGGGTGCGCGTTGCCCCAGCGCTTCGGCGCCACGCCGCTGGCCAGGTAGTTGGTGTTCATGTTGGCCAGCATGGCGACCTGCACGTCGAGCAGGGCCATGTCGATGTACTGGCCTTCGCCGGTGCGCTCGCGGTGCGCCAGCGCCGCCAGCACGGCGATGGTGGCGTACTGGCCGGTCATCAGGTCGGAGATGGCCACGCCGGCCTTCTGCGGGCCGCCGCCGGGCAGGTCGTCGCGCTCGCCGGTCAGGCTCATGAAGCCGCCCATGCCCTGGATGATGAAATCGTAGCCCGGGCGCGCCGCGTAGGGGCCGGTCTGGCCGAAGCCGGTCACCGAGCAATAGATCAGGCCCGGCTTCACCGCCTTGAGCGATTCGTAGTCCAGGCCGTACTTCTTGAGCTGGCCGACCTTGTAGTTCTCCAGCACCACGTCGCTCTGGGCGGCCAGCGCGCGCACCAGTTCCTGGCCTTCGGGCGTGCTGATGTCGCAGGTGACCGAGCGCTTGTTGCGGTTGGCGGCCAGGTAGTAGGCGGCTTCCGCGGTGTCGCGGCCGTCCGCGTCCTGCAGCCAGGGCGGGCCCCAGGTGCGGGTGTCGTCGCCGGCGCCGGGCCGCTCGATCTTGATCACGTCGGCGCCGAAGTCGGCAAGGTTCTGGGCGCACCAGGGCCCGGCGAGGACGCGGGTCAGGTCGAGGACGCGGAGGTGGCTTAAGGCTCCCATGGGGTGTGATGCAATCCGGAAGGGGTGGCAAGGGAAGGCCGGGCGGCCCCGCCGTCTGGTTCCTGCCTGGCTCGTGCCGGATGCAGGGCGGCTTGCGGGGTGACCGGGGCGGCGCTGAGGGCGGCGCCAGGGGTGTCCGGCCGGGACAGCCAGCACTTTACCACCGGCAGGCCCCCGGGAGCACATCGCGGCCCGGCCGGGCGGGCGCCGGCGCGCATGCGCCACGAAACCCCGGCGGCGCGCCGCGGCAGCAGGCTTCCCCGTATAATCAATGGTTTGCAAATCCATCCTGACCGACAGCGACCTGCCACGCCGCGGGACGCCCTGCCCAGAACATGAAAGTCTCCGACATCCGCAGCAAGTTCCTGCAGTACTTCGAATCGAAGGGCCACACCGTGGTCCGCTCGTCCAGCCTGGTGCCGGGGAACGATCCGACGCTGCTGTTCACCAACTCCGGCATGGTGCAGTTCAAGGACGTGTTCCTGGGCACCGACAAGCGCCCGTACACGCGCGCCACGTCGTCGCAGCGCTCGGTGCGCGCCGGCGGCAAGCACAACGACCTGGAGAACGTGGGCTACACCGCGCGCCACCACACGTTCTTCGAAATGCTCGGCAACTTCTCGTTCGGCGACTACTTCAAGCGCGAGGCCATCCAGTACGCGTGGGAGCTGCTGACCAAGGTGTACCAGCTGCCCGCCGACAAGCTGTGGGTCACGGTGTACGCGGAAGACGACGAGGCCTACGACATCTGGGCCAAGGAAGTCGGCGTGCCGGCCGAGCGCATCGTGCGCATCGGCGACAACAAGGGCGCGCGCTACGCCTCGGACAATTTCTGGCAGATGGCCGACACCGGTCCCTGCGGCCCGTGCTCGGAGATCTTCTACGACCACGGCCCGGACGTGTGGGGCGGCCCGCCGGGATCGCCCGAGGAAGACGGCGACCGCTACATCGAGATCTGGAACCTGGTGTTCATGCAGTTCAACCGGGACGAGCAAGGCAATATGCCGCGCCTGCCCAAGCCTTGCGTCGACACCGGCATGGGCCTGGAGCGCATCGCCGCGGTGCTGCAACACGTGCACAGCAACTATGAGATCGACCTGTTCCAGGCGCTGATCAAGGCCGCCGCGCGCGAGACCGGCATCACCGACCTGAACAACAACTCGCTCAAGGTCATCGCCGACCATATCCGCGCCTGCTCCTTCCTGATCGTGGATGGCGTGATCCCCGGCAACGAAGGCCGTGGCTACGTGCTGCGCCGCATCGTGCGCCGCGCCATCCGCCACGGCTACAAGCTGGGCCGCAAGACCCCGTTCTTCCACAAGCTGGTGCCGGACCTGGTGGCGCAGATGGGCCAGGCCTATCCCGAGCTGGCCGAGGCAGAGTCGCGCGTGATCGAAGTGCTCAAGGCCGAAGAGGAACGTTTCTTCGAGACCATCGAGAATGGCATGTCCATCCTCGACGCGGCGCTGGCCGAGGTCAAGGCCAAGGGCGGCACCGTGCTCGACGGCGAACTCGCCTTCAAGCTGCACGACACCTTCGGCTTCCCGCTGGACCTGACGCAGGACGTGTGCCGCGAGCAGGAAATGACGGTGAACGAGACCGCCTTCGACGCTGCCATGAACCGCCAGCGCGAGCAGGCCCGCGCCGCCGGCAAGTTCAAGATGGCCGCCGGCCTCGAATACAACGGCGACAAGACCACCTTCCACGGCTACGACCAGCTCGCCGTCGAAGCCGCCCGGATCACCGCGCTGTACGTGGACGGCGCCGCCGTCGACACCATGCAGCCCGGCCAGACCGGCGTGGTGGTGCTGGACAACACCCCGTTCTACGCCGAATCCGGCGGCCAGGCCGGCGACCAGGGCGAGCTGCGCAGCGGCAGCGCCGTGTTCGCCGTGGCCGATACCACCAAGGTGCAGGCCGACGTGTTCGGCCACCAGGGCACCCTGGCGGGCGGCGCGCTCAAGGTGGGCGACAGCGTCGGCGCGCAGGTGGATGCGCAGCGCCGCGCGCGCACCATGCGCAACCACTCGGCCACCCACCTGATGCACAAGGCCCTGCGCGAAGTGCTGGGCACCCACGTGCAGCAGAAGGGCTCGCTGGTGGATGCCGACAAGACCCGCTTCGACTTCTCGCACAACGCGCCGATGACCGACGAGCAGATCCGCCGGGTCGAGGACATCGTCAACGCCGAGATCCTGCAGAACGCCGCCACCGGCGCCGAGGTGATGCCCTTCGACGATGCCGTCAAGAGCGGCGCCATGGCGCTGTTCGGCGAGAAGTACGCCGACGACGTGCGCGTGCTGTCGATCGGCAGCTCGAAGGAACTGTGCGGCGGCACCCACGTGGCGCGCACCGGCGACATCGGCCTGTTCAAGATCGTGGTGGAAGGCGGCGTGGCCGCCGGCATCCGCCGCGTGGAAGCCATCACCGGCGACAACGCGCTGCACTACCTGCAGGCGCTCGACGCCAAGCTCAACGAAGCCGCCGCCGCGCTCAAGGCGCAGCCGTCCGAACTGGTGCCGCGCATCGGCCAGGTGCAGGAGCAGGTGCGCGCGCTGGAGAAGGAACTGGAGCGCCTCAAGAGCAAGCTGGCCGCCTCGCAGGGCGACGAGCTGGCCGCGCAGGCCATCGACGTCAAGGGCATCAAGGTGCTGGCAGCCCAGCTCGACGGCGCCGACCTCAAGACGCTGCGCGAGACCATGGACAAGCTCAAGGACAAGCTGGGCAGCGCGGCCATCGTGCTGGGCGCCGTGGCCGACGGCAAGGTCAGCCTGATCGCCGGCGTCACCGCCGACGCGACTGGCAAGGTCAAGGCCGGCGAGCTGGTCAACTTTGTCGCCCAGCAGGTCGGCGGCAAGGGCGGCGGCCGCCCCGACATGGCCCAGGCAGGCGGCACCGAGCCGGCCAACCTGCCGAAGGCGCTGGCAGGTGTCGGCGAGTGGGTGGCGGCGAAGGTGTGATGCTTTCGTCGTGGCCGGCCAGGGACGTCGGCACTGCCTGATGTCCTGGCCTCCTCTGCCCTCATGGGGAGAGGAAAGACCACCGGTGGCATGTTTGTCACGCTTAGTCACGCGGGACGGGAGGAAGGCGCTGCGGCGCCTTTTTTCACGTCCCCTTGCTTCATCATGTCCCCTGCCGGCTGAGCTTGCCCACCAGCGTGAGGATGTCGATCGGCAGCGGAAACACGATGGTCGAACTCTTGTCGCAGGCAATCTGCGTGAGCGTCTGCAGGTAGCGAAGCTGCATTGCCTGTGGCTCGCGGGCCAGCATCTGCGCTGCCTCCAGCAGCTTCACGGAAGCCTGCAGTTCGCCTTCGGCGTGGATCACCTTGGCGCGCCGTTCGCGCTCGGCCTCGGCCTGGCGCGCGATGGCGCGGATCATGGTCTCGTTGAGGTCGACATGCTTGATCTCCACGTTCGAGACCTTGATGCCCCAGCTGTCGGTCTGGGCGTCGAGCGCCTTCTGGATATCGATATTGAGCTGCTCGCGCTCGGCCAGCATCTCGTCGAGCTCATGCTTGCCCAGCACCGAGCGCAGCGTGGTCTGCGCCAGCTGGCTGGTGGCCTCGAGGAAGTTCGCCACCTGGATGATGGCGCGCTCGGGATCGATCACGCGGAAGTACACCACCGCGTTGACCTTGACCGAGACGTTGTCGCGCGAGATCACGTCCTGCGGCGGCACGTCCATCACCACTGTGCGCAGGTCCACGCGCACCATCTGCTGCACGGCAGGGATCAGGATCACCAGGCCCGGCCCCTTCACCTTCCAGAAACGGCCCAGCATGAACACCACGCCGCGCTCGTATTCGCGCAGCACGCGGATGGACGAGACAATGAGCAGGGCGACCAGGAAGACGAGACCGCCCGCGCTGAATCCGAATGCCATGATCATGCTCCTCGAGTGGATGGATTGATCGTGCCGGCCGCGCCCGCCGTGCCTGCGGCGTTCGCGGCGGCATCATCGATGGCGCGCACTTCCAGCAGCAGCCCGCTGCGCCCGGTGACCAGCACCCGCTGGCCGCGCTGCAGCGGCAGCATGCCGTGCACGCGCCAGCGCTCGCCGCGCACCTCGGCCCAGCCGTCTTCGCGCGCGTCGCCGTCCAGCAAGTCCAGCACCACGCCGGGCGTGCCGATCATGGCATCGCCGCCATTGACCGAAGGCATGCGCCGCGCGCGCCAGAGCAGCGTCCAGACTCCCAGCAGGAAGGCGGCGCTGGCCAGCGCCAGCGTGCCGATCAGCCACAGCGGGATGCCGAAGCCAGGCACCTCGGTGTCGATCAGCATCACCGCGCCGAAGATGAAGGCGATGATCCCGCCCACGCCGAGCGCGCCGAAGGTTGGCAGGAACAGCTCCGCCACCATGCAGCCGATGCCCAGCGCGATCAGTCCCAGCCCGGCGTAGTTCACCGGCAGCATCTGCAGCGCGAACAGCGCCAGCAGCAGGCAGATCGCGCCGGCCACGCCGGGCAACACCATGCCCGGCGTGGAGAACTCGAAGATCAGGCCGTAGATGCCGATCATCATCAGGATCAGCGCCACGCTGGGCTCGGTGATGACTGCCAGGAAGCTGCTGCGCCAGTCCGGCTCCAGCACCTGCACCGGCGCCTGCGCGGTGCGCAGCACGCGCTCCACGCCGGCGGCCTGCACGCGCCTGCCATCCACCGCGCGCAGCAGGGCCGGCAGGTCGGGCGCGACCAGGTCGGCCACGTGCTGTTCCACGGCTTCGCTGGCCGACAGGCTGACCGCCTCGCGCACCGCGCGTTCGCCCCATTCGGCATTGCGCCCGCGCAGCTGCGCCAGCCCGCGGATATAGGCGGAGGCATCGTGCATCTGCTTGCGCTCCATGGTGTCCTGTGGCTGGGGCGTGCTGGCCGGCGCCGAGGCGGGCGTGGCTTCCGGTTTCTGCGGCCCGCCCGTGCCGCCAATACCGATCTGCACCGGGCTGGCCGCGCCCAGATTGGTACCCGGCGCCATCGCGGCGATATGGCTGGCGTAGAGGATGTAGGTGCCGGCGCTGGCCGCGCGCGCGCCGCCCGGGTAGACGTAGCTCGCCACCGGCACCGGCGAGGCGAGGATGGCCTGGATGATCTCGCGCATCGACAGGTCCAGCCCGCCGGGCGTGTCCATTTCCAGCACGATCAGCTGGGCGCCGCCGTCGCGGGCGCGGGCCATGCCGCGCACGATGAAACTGGCGCTGGCCGGGCCGACGGCGCCCTTGAGCGGGATCACGACTACCGGGGCGGCCGGCGTGGCGGGGGCCATGGCGGCCTGCGTCGCGGACCACGTCGTTGCCGGCACTACGATGGCAAGGACGGCCAGGGTGACGGCGAATGCAGCGGCCGCGGCCAGCCGGGTGCCGGCGGCAAGCCATCGCAAGTGCATCGGGGCATGCTTCATGGCAGGGACGCCGGCACAGTGAGTGCACACGCGGCGCCACTTCCAGTGTAGGCGAACGGGCACATCCTGCCGGGCGCGCGGCCCCGTCCGGCCGCCGACCGGGCGGGCTCAGGCCGCGGCGGCCAGCCGGAACCTGTCGGCCAGCGCCGCCAGCGCGGTGCTGGCCATGGCCGGATGCCAGGCCAGCACGGTATCGACCTTGCCGGCGGCGCCGAGCGTGTGCACGCTGATCTTGGGCAGGTCGCGGTAAAGGCCCAGCACCGAGCGCGGCACGATGGCCACGCCGATGCCCGCCGCGGCGCAGGCGATGATGGCATGGTACGAGCCCAGTTCCAGCACCCGGCGCGGCGGGCTGTTGCCCGCGGCCAGCCAGGTCTCCAGCCGCATGCGGTAGTTGCAGCCCGGATCGAAGGCCAGCATGGTGCGGGTTTCCAGGTCGGCCGCGCAGCCGATGGGCGGGTGCTGCTCGCGCGCGATCAGCAACAGTTCCTCCTGGAAGGCCGGCAGCCAGGCCAGGGCAGGGTCGTCCAGCGGCTCTGCCACGAAGGCGCAATCCACCTCGAAGCGGCCCAGCGCCTGCAAGGCCTGCCGCGTAGTCAGCGTCACCAGTTCGAGTTGCACCTCGGGCCAGGCCTGGTGATAGGCGGCCAGCACCGAGGGCAGGCGGCTGGCCGCCGTGCTTTCCATCGAGGCGATGCGCAGGCGGCCCTGGGGCTTGGCCGGCAGCACCGCGTGGCGGGCTTCCTCGGCCAGGTCCAGCACGCGCCGTGCGTAGTCGAACAGGGTCTGCCCGGCTGGTGTCAGCACCATGCGCTTGCCTTCGCGCAGGAACAATTCCACGCCGAGCGAGCTTTCCAGCTGGCGGATGCGGGTGGTGACGTTGGATTGCACTCGGTGCAGGCGCGCCGCGGCGCGCGTGACGCCGCCTTCTTCGACGACGCAGCGGAAGATTTCCAGGGAAGCCAGGTCCATTGCGATGCTCTTGCTAGCGGTTCCACGCGCCGCCGGAAGGAAGTCCGGATGGGAACGCCTCATCCATCTCGCCGGAAGATCGTTGCGTTCTCAATTATTCATTTTTCGGTCGCGTGTCCTGAGCGTAGCATGCGGCGATGGACTTCACATTCCCCACCGTCATCGTCCCGTGCCTGCGGCGTCTCTTCCAGGGAGGCCGCGCGGATGGGCAGCGCTGACCACCGCCTGGCCGCCGCGCTCGCGCCGGCGCACGTCCAGCCCGGCATCTGGACCGTGGCGCTGGCCGGCCTGGTTGCGCTGGGCGTGGCGATGGGCATAGGCCGCTTTGCCTTTACGCCGCTGCTGCCGATGATGTTGCATGACGCCAGCGTCACGCTGGGCGAGGGCGGATGGCTGGCGACGCTGAACTACCTGGGTTATTTCGCTGGCGCCGCCGTGTGCCTGTTCATCCGCCCGGAGCCGGCGCGCATGGTCAGGCTCGGCCTGGTCGCCACCGTACTGCTGACCCTGGGCATGGCCGCGCCCGGCGGCATGGCGGCGTGGGGCGTGTGGCGCGCGGCGGCGGGCGTGGCGAGCGCGTTCGTGATGGTCTACGGCACGGCCTGGTGCATGCACCGGCTGGCAGAGATGGGCCGGGCGCCCTTGGGCGGGCTGATCTTCTGCGGGCCCGGCATCGGCATCGTGCTGACGGGCGTTTCGGCCTTCGGCATGGTCGGCGCCGGCTGGCGCGCGGGCTGGGCCTGGCTGGCCTTCGGGTTGCTGGGCGCCGTCCTGGTCGGCATGGTCTGGCCTGTGTTCCGGCCGGCGCCCCGCGGCGCGCCACCGGCCGGCCCGGTGCCCGCGGCGGCCGCGATTGCGGCATCCGCCGTGCCGAGGCTCGACCGCGAGACCTGGCTGCTGACGCTGGCTTACGGCCTGGCCGGCTTCGGCTACATCATCACCGCCACCTTCCTGCCCGTGATCGCGCGCCAGGCCATGCCCGGCTCGGTATGGGCCGACCTGTTCTGGCCCATCTTCGGCGCCGGCGTGACCGTGGGCGCCTTCGTCGCCTCGCGCGTGCGGGTGGAGTGCGACAACCGCAAGCTGCTGGCCTTTACCTACGCCATGCAGGCGGCGGGGGTGGCGGTCGCGGTGGTATGGCCGACAGTGACCGGATTCGCGCTCAGCAGCCTGCTGGCGGGGCTGCCGTTCAACGCGCTGGTGTCGTTCGCGATGCGCGAGGCGCGGCGCCTGTGGGGCGGCCAGGCCCAGCGCCTGATGGGGCTGATGACCGCCAGCTACGGCCTGGGCCAGATCGTGGGGCCGCCGCTGGCCACGGCGCTGGTGGCACGCAGCGGCGGCTTTGCCGCCTCCCTGTGCTGTGCGGTCGCGGCCCTGCTGACGGGCAGCGCGGTGTTCGCCTGGATGGCGCGCGCGCCTGCGCGCTAGACGCGCCCGCGGGCCTGCCCGGGCGCCGCCTGACGGGGCTGCGGGGCTTGCGCTACAGTATCGCCTTCGCCGCGCGCGCTGCCACCGGGAGCGCCGTCCGGGCCGCCCGGACGCGCGTGGCGCAGGAGCCGATTCCATGTCTTTTTCCCTGCAGCCTGCCCGCGCCACCGGCGCCACCCAGCCCGCCACGCCGGCCGAGGCGCGCATGCGCGCCGATCTTGCGGCCGCCTACCGCCTGTGCGCGCTGCAGGGCTGGGATGACCTGATCTACACGCATATCTCCGCGGTCGTCCCGGGCGAGCCGGATCATTTCCTGATCAACCCGTTTGGCTTTGCCTTCGACGAGATCCGCGCCAGCGACCTGGTCAAGATCAACGGCCGCGGCGAGGTGGTGGGCGAGAGCGTGCACCCGGTCAACGTCACCGGCTTTGCGCTGCATGGCGCGGTGCACGCCGCGCGGCCCGACGCGGTATGCGTGATGCACCTGCACAATACCGCCGGCGTGGCGGTGTCGGCCCAGGCCCGCGGCCTGCTCGCGCTGTCGCAGCACGCCATGCGCTTCCATGGCCGGCTGGCCTACCACGACTACGAAGGCCTGGCCTTCACGCCGGCCGAGGGCGAGCGCCTGACCGCTTCGCTCGGCGCGCAGCCTGCCATGCTGCTGCGCAATCACGGCACGCTCACGGTGGGCCGCACCGTGGCCGAGGCCTATGTGCTGATGGCCACGCTGATCAAGGCCTGCGAGATCCAGATCGCGGCGCAGGCGGGCGGCGAAGTCGTGCAGCCGCCGCCCGCCGTGGCGGTGCATGCATCGGCGCAGCTCGACGACAACGGCGCGCTGGAAGGCGGGCTCGAATGGCCGTCATTGCTGCGCAAACTCGATAGAATCGATGTTTCCTACCGCGATTGACGCGCGCGAGCGCATTGGTCCCGCTCCCCCGATACCCAAGAGGAACCCTAGCCATGCCGACATACCATGTAGAACTCTTCGAAGGCCGCACCATCGAGCAAAAGCGCAAGCTGGTCGAGGAAGTCACCCGCGTCACCTGCGAAACGCTGGGCTGCTCGGCTTCGGCGGTCGATATCATCATCACCGACATCAAGCGCGAGAACTGGTCCACCGGCGGCGAACTGTGGGCCGACAAGAAGTGAGCACGGGCGGACCTTGCGCGCTCCGCCCGCGCTGACCACAGCACGTATCCACCCGCCACGGACTTTTCCCTCCATGCAGCACTTCGCCTCCGACAACTACGCCGGCTTTTGCCCGGAATCGCTCAAGTATTTCCTCGAAGCCAATGGCAGCGGCCATGAGCAGGCCTACGGCGACGACTCCTGGACCCAGAAGGTCTGCGACCGCATCCGCGACCTGTTCCAGACCGACTGCGAAGTCTTCTTCGTCTTCAACGGCACCGCGGCGAATTCGCTGGCGCTGTCGGCGCTGTGCCAGTCCTACCATTCGGTGATCTGCCATGAACTGGCGCACATCGAAACCGACGAATGCGGCGGCCCTGAGTTCTTTTCCAACGGCTCCAAGCTGCTGACCGCGCCGGGCGCCAACGGCAAGCTCACCCCCGACGCCGTGGAAGCGCTCGTCACGCGCCGCTCCGATATCCACTATCCCAAGCCCAAGGTGGTGTCGCTGACGCAGTCCACCGAAGTCGGCACCGTGTACACGGTGGAGGAGGTGCGCGCCATCGCCGCCATCGCCAAGCGCCGCCAGTTGCGCGTGCACATGGACGGGGCGCGCTTTGCCAACGCGGTGGCGTCGCTGGGCGTGCATCCCTCGGAAATCACCTGGCGCGCCGGGGTCGATGTGCTGTGCTTCGGCGGCACCAAGAACGGCCTGCCGGTGGGCGAGGCGGTGGTGTTCTTCGACCGCAGGCTGGCCGAGGACTTCGCCTACCGTGTCAAGCAGGCCGGGCAACTGGCCTCCAAGATGCGCTTTATCTCGGCGCCGTGGCTGGGCCTGCTGGAGAACGACGTGTGGCTGGCCAACGCTCGCCATGCCAACGCCATGGCCCAGCTTCTGCACGAGCGCATCGCCACCATCCCCGGCGTGCGCATCATGTTCCCGACCGAGTCCAATGCGGTCTTCGCCGAACTGCCGCTGGCGGCCATCGAAACGCTGCGCGCGAAGGGCTGGCGCTTCTACACCTTCATCGGTGCGGGCGGCTGCCGTTTCATGTGCTCGTGGGACCTGCAGCCGGAAACGGTGGAAGCGCTGGCCGCCGACATGCGCGACGCCTGCGCCGCCTGAGCGCCGGCAAGCAAGAACGCAGGAAAGCAGGCATCGTGACAAGCTGACGACCCGACAAACACAACAAAGCCGGCAAGGCTGAAAGACAAGGAGCTTCGCAATGTCCTATTACCGTTACTGCCCCCAATGCGGTTCGCCGCTGGAAGTGCTGCCGCATTCCGGGCGCGAGCGCGATGCCTGCGTGCAGCCCGAATGCGGATTCGTCCACTGGAACAACCCGCTGCCGGTGCTGGCCGCGGTGGTGGAGTACGAGGGCAAGCTGCTGCTGGCGCGCAACGCCGCGTGGCCCGAGAAGATGTTCGCCCTGGTGACGGGTTTCCTGGAGCGCGACGAGACGCCCGAGCAGGGCGTGGCGCGCGAACTCAAGGAAGAGACCAACCTGGACGCCCACGCGGTGTCGCTGATCGGGGTCTACGAGTTCATGCGCAAGAACGAGCTGATCATCGCCTACCATGTGCAGGCCAGCGGCCAGATCGCGCTATCCGAGGAACTGGCCGACTACAAGCTGGTGGCGCCCGAGGACATGCGGATCTGGTCGGCGGGCACCGGCTTCGCGGTGGCAGACTGGCTGGCCTCGCGCGGCCACCCGGTGCGCTTCTTCGACCGCAACACCGGCGAGGACATTCCCGACCCGCGCAAGCGCGACGCCTTCGGCCTGCCCGGTGCTTCGCTACAATACAGGCCGTGAATACTCAGTGTCCTGGATAAAGAGCCGGGACACAAAGACAAAGGAAGAGAGGAATGGAGTTCCAGAAAGAAGTGGACGCGCGCGGCCTGAACTGCCCGCTGCCGATCCTGCGCACCAAGAAGGCGCTGGCCGACATGGCCAGCGGCGATGTCCTCAAGGTACTTGCCACCGATCCGGGCGCCACGCGCGATTTCCAGGCGTTTGCCAAGCAGACTGGCAATGAGTTGCTGTCGCATCAGGAAGTGGACAAGGTGTTTGTGTTTTATATGCGGAGGCGGTGAGGGGTGTTGGGTTTGGCTTTTAAGTCAAAGTCAACGTTAAAGTCAAAATCAACATCAAAGTCAAAGGCTTTCGCGCCCCCGGCGCGACCTACTTTCTTTTGTCCGAAAAGAAAGTAGGCCAAGAAAGCGGACTCCTGGCCGGAGGGGCAGAAGCATTTAGGGGTTACCCGGTTTGCGGATTCGTGGTGGGGGCGGTGGTTCTGCTGGAATCTGCCGGTACCGGCTCGGGCGGCCACTAAGCTGCGGGCGGTGCCGGTTTCGTGGTGATGCCCCTGATTGCTGGTGCACTGCTTGTTCGGGCATCTGCCGTTACCGACTCGGGCCGCCACGAGATAGCACCCTGGTGTTTTCGTGGTGGGCGTGGTGGACCGGGGCGCAGGTGGTTGAGTGCTCTTTACTCTCATGTGGGCGCCACCGCGCCCACCACGAAACCAGCGAGGCAACGATGCAGTGGCCATCAGAACCGGTAACGGCAGATGGCCGAACCAGCAGGGCACTCGCCATCATAGGTCTGACCCCGAAACCGCAGCCGCCAGCAAGATCGTGGTTGGTCGCACCGGTAACGGCAGGATGCGAACAGAACCGCAGGCACCACGACGAAACCACCACAACCAGAAACCCCGACGTTTCTGCCCCTGCCGGCCAGGCAGCCCGCTCTCTTTGCCTACTTTCTTTTCGGGGAAAAGAAAGTAGGTCGCTCCGGGGGAGCGAAAGCCGTTGACTTTGAAGTGAAGTTAAGCCGTTTGATCCTGACCCCAACCCCTCACCCAGCGAACCAACAAAAAAGCCCCGCAAAGCCGCCGGCAACCGGCCACCCTGCAGGGCTTTCCTTATCCAGCCAAACCGACAACAATCACCCGCGCGTGCGCAGGTAAGTGCTGAACTCGTCCATCACTTCCGGGTGCTTGAGCGCGAATTCGACGGTCGCCTTCAGGTAGCCGAGCTTGCTGCCGCAGTCGTAGCGCACGCCCTTGTAGCGGTAGGCCAGCACCTGTTCCTGGCTGAGCAGCGAACCGATCGCGTCGGTGAGCTGGAACTCGCCGCCGGCGCCCGGCTTGAGGTTGCGGATATGGTCGAAGATGCGCGGCGTCAGGATGTAGCGGCCGACCACGCCCAGGTTTGAGGGCGCGTCCTCGGGCGCCGGCTTCTCGACGATGCCGGAGACCTTGATCACGCCTTCGTCCCATTCGCGGCCGTCGACCACGCCGTACGAGCGGCTCTGTTCCGGAGCGATCTCTTCCACGCCCAGTACCGAGCAGTTGTAGTGGCCGTACAGGTCCGTCATCTGCTTCATCACGGGCGGCTGGCCGTCCAGCAGGTCATCGGCCAGCATCACGGCGAAGGGCGCGTCGCCCACCAGCTTTTCCGCGCACAGCACGGCGTGGCCCAGGCCCAGTGCTTCGGGCTGGCGCACATAGAAGAATTCCACGTGCGAGGGCTTGATCGAGCGCACCAGCGAGAGCAGGGCCTGCTTGTTCTTGGCCTCCAGTTCGGCTTCGAGCTCGTAGGCCTTGTCGAAGTGATCCTCGATGGCGCGCTTGGAGCGGCCGGTCACGAAGATCATCTCGGTGATGCCGGCAGCCATGGCTTCTTCCACCGCGTACTGGATCAGCGGCTTGTCGACCACCGGCAGCATTTCCTTCGGGCTTGCCTTGGTAGCGGGCAAAAAGCGGGTGCCCAGACCAGCTACGGGGAAGACAGCCTTGGTGACACGGGTTTCCATAACAGGTTTTCCTTATCGTTTCGGTGTACGCAACCCTGCTGGTGATGCAAAGCTCATGCCGGCAGACGTTGCAGCTGATCCTGCAACTTGCCCAGCGTCTGTTCGAAATCGGACAGACGCTGGTTTTCCTGCGCGACCACGGCCGGCGGTGCCTTGGCGACGAAGCTCTCATTGGAAAGCTTGCCCCGGCACTTGCCGATCTCGGCGCTCAGGCGCTCTATTTCCTTCGACAGCCGCACGCGCTCGGCCGCCACGTCAATCTCGATCTTCAGCAGCAGGCGGTTACCGCCCACGATTGCCACCGGTGCGCCGGCACCTTCGGCCATCAGGGCATTCTCGTCTTCGAATACCTTTACCTCGGAAAGTTTCGCCAGCGCCTGCACATAGGCCTGGGCCGAGGTGAGGAAAGCGCTGTCGCCCTGGGCGTAGAGCGGGATGCGCTGGGCCGGGGAGATATTCATCTCGCCGCGCAGGTTGCGGCAGGCGTCGACCACCGCCTTGAGCTGCGCGGTCCACTGCTCGGCGGCCTCGTCGATCTTGGCCACGGCCGGCAGCGGGTAAGCCTGCAGCGCCAGCGTCTCGCTACCGTCGCCCTTGGCGCGGCCGGCCAGCGGCGCTACCTTCTGCCACAGTTCCTCGGTGATGAAGGGGATGATCGGGTGGGCCAGGCGCAGCACCGTCTCCAGCACGCGCAGCAGCGTGCGGCGGGTGGCGCGCTGCTGGGCGGGCGTGCCGTTCTGGATCTGTACCTTGGCCAGTTCCAGGTACCAGTCGCAGTACTCGTCCCACACGAACTTGTAGATCGCGCTGGAGATATTGTCGAAGCGGTACTCGGCAAAGCCCTTTTGCACATCGGCTTCCACGCGCTGCAGCAGCGATACGATCCAGCGGTCCGCCTGCGAGAAGTCGAGGTAGCCGTCCGGGCCGCAGTCGTTGTTGCACGGGCCCATGCCGCAGTCATGGCCTTCGGTGTTCATCAGCACGAAGCGGGTGGCGTTCCACAGCTTGTTGCAGAAGTTGCGGTAGCCCTCGCAGCGGCCGGTGTCGAAGTTGATGTTGCGGCCCAGCGTGGCCAGCGAGGCGAAGGTGAAGCGCAGCGCGTCCGCGCCGAAGGCGGGAATGCCTTCGGGGAATTCCTTCTTCGTCTTCTTCTCGATCTTGGGTGCGTCCTTGGGGCGGCGCAGGCCGGTGGTGCGCTTCTGGAGCAGGGTATCGAGATCGATGCCGTCGATCAGGTCCACCGGGTCCAGGGTGTTGCCCTCGGACTTGCTCATCTTCTTGCCTTCGGAGTCCCGCACCAGGCCGTGCACGTAGACGGTATGGAAGGGCACCTTGCCGGTGAAGTGCTTGGTCATCATGACCATGCGCGCCACCCAGAAGAAGATGATGTCGTAGCCGGTAACAAGTGCCGACGACGGCAGAAAATGCTGCAATTCGGGCGTTTCCTCAGGCCAGCCGAGCGACGAGAACGGGACCAGCGCGGACGAGAACCAGGTGTCCAGCACATCGTCCTCGCGGCGCAGCGCGCCGGTGCTGCCGGCCGCGGCGGCCTGCGCCAGGGCGTCTTCCTCGGTGCGGGCGACGAAGCACTTGCCGTTCTCGTCGTACCAGGCCGGGATCTGGTGGCCCCACCACAGCTGGCGCGAGATGCACCAGTCCTGGATGTTCTCCAGCCACTGGTTGTAGGTGCTGTTCCAGTTCTCGGGGATCAGCTTGATCTCGCCGCCTTTCACGGCCTCGAGCGCCACCTCGGCGATCGAGCGGCCCGGGTTGAAAGTGCCCTCGGGCGCCGGCTTGCTCATGGCGACGAACCACTGGTCGGTCAGCATCGGCTCGATGGCGCTGCCGGTGCGCTCGCTGCGCGGGGTCATCAGCTTGTGCTTCCTGACTTCGGCCAGCAGGCCCTGCGCGTCGAGGTCCTCGACGATGCGCTTGCGCGCGTCGAAGCGGTCCAGGCCCGCGTAAGCGGCCGGGGCGTCGGCGACGATCTTCGCGTCGAGCGTGAGGATGGACAGCTGGGGCAGGCTATGGCGCTGGCCCACCGCGTAGTCGTTGAAATCGTGGCCCGGGGTCACCTTGACCACGCCGGTGCCGAACTCGCGGTCGACGTATTCGTCGGCAATCACGGGGATGTCGCGGCCGGTGAGCGGCAGGCTGACCGACTTGCCGATCAGGTGGGCATAGCGCTCGTCTTCCGGGTGCACCATCACGGCCACGTCGCCCAGCATCGTTTCGGGGCGTGTGGTGGCCACGGTCAGGTGGGTCAGGCCGTGCACGCTGTCGGCTTCGGTGAGCGGGTAGCGGATGTGCCACATCGAGCCTTCTTCCTCGACGTTGTCCACTTCCAGGTCGGACACCGCGGTGCCCAGCACCGGATCCCAGTTGACCAGGCGCTTGCCGCGGTAGATCAGGCCCTGCTCGAACAGGCGCACGAACACTTCGGTGACCGCCTGGGACATTTCCGGCGACATGGTGAAGTACTCGCGGCTCCAGTCGATCGAAGCCCCCATGCGGCGGATCTGGCGCGTGATGGTCGAGCCGGACTCTTCCTTCCACGCCCACACCTTCTCGGTGAATTTCTCGCGGCCGAGTTCTTGGCGCGACACGCCCTGTGCCTCCAGCTGGCGTTCCACCACGATCTGGGTGGCGATGCCGGCGTGGTCGGTGCCGGGCACCCACAGCGTGTTGGCGCCCGACATGCGGGCGTGGCGGGCCAGGCCATCCATGATGGTCTGGTTGAAGGCATGGCCCATGTGCAGCGTGCCGGTCACATTAGGCGGGGGCAGCTGGATGCAGAAATCGGGGCGGTCCGAGTCGAGGGTCGGCTTCGCGATGCCGCGCTTCTCCCACTCTGGGCCCCATTTGGCCTCAATGGCGGCGGGTTCGAAGCTCTTGGCAAGGGACTGGTCTTGGGCGGTCATGCTCGGGTGTCGATGATTACGTCGGATTCTGCGGCCCAGGCGGGCAGGGGCAACGCGCCGGGAAACGTTAAATTATACGGAAGGCGGGGTGCCGGGTGCGGGAAATGGGCCCGCGCAGGGCAGTACCGCGCCATCCGGGCGCATTTCAGGGCCGATCCATGGGTGGCCCGGGAGCGATCCGGGCGCGATGCTGGCGTAATCCGGCCGCTATTTTGCCGCTGCTTCGGCGTCCCGGGTGGATTTCTGCTTACTCCGGGAGAGGGGAAAGCCCGCGCATTGTGCGCTTGGTGCTACCTGTGCCGCAGCGCGCGACGGGGCGGCGGCCGGCCGCCGCGGGCCGGGGGTGCGCCCCGGTATAATTCGGGGCACTCCACAAGGCCCTCCCGATGTCCGACCTGCTTGCCAATCTCAACGCCGAACAACTTGCCGCCGTCACCTTGCCCGACGAACCGGCGCTGATCCTGGCGGGCGCGGGCAGCGGCAAGACGCGCGTGCTGACCACGCGCATCGCGTGGCTGATCCAGAACGGCCGCGTGTCGCCCGCCGGCCTGCTGGCGGTGACCTTCACCAACAAGGCCGCCAAGGAAATGACCGCGCGGCTGACTTCGATGCTGCCGATCAACACCCGGGGCATGTGGATCGGCACCTTCCACGGCTTGTGCAACCGCATGTTGCGCGCCCACTTCCGCGACGCCGGGCTGCCGCAGACCTTCGCCATCCTCGACAGCCAGGACCAGCTCTCGGCGCTCAAGCGCCTGCTCAAGTCGCTCAACGTGGACGACGAGAAGTACCCGGCCAAGAACCTGCAGTACTTCATCAACAATGCCAAGGAGCAGGGCCTGCGTCCGGCCGACGTGGAGGCCAACGATGACTTCAATCGCCGCTTCGTCGACCTCTATGCCGCCTACGACGTGCAGTGCCAGCGCGAAGGCGTGGTCGACTTCGCCGAACTGCTGCTGCGCTGCTACGAGCTGCTGCGCTACAACGACGCCATCCGCCAGCACTACCAGAACCGCTTCCGCCACGTGCTGGTCGACGAATTCCAGGACACCAATGTGCTGCAGTACCAGTGGCTCAAGCTGCTGGCGGGCTTCGGCACGCAGAACCCGGCGGCGGTATTCGCGGTGGGCGACGACGACCAGAGCATCTATGCGTTCCGCGGGGCCAATGTCGGCAACATGCGCGATTTCGAGCACGAATTCCGCGTGCGCCACATGATCAAGCTCGAGCAGAACTACCGCTCGCATGGCCACATCCTCGATTCCGCCAACCACCTGATCGCCCACAATGCGCGCCGCCTCGGCAAGAACCTGCGCACCGACGCCGGCCACGGCGAGCCGGTGCGGGTGTTCCAGGCCGGCTCCGACGGCCAGGAAGCGGCCTGGATGGTGGAGGAAATCCGCGACCTGGTGGCGCAGGGCATGAGCCGCTCGGAAATCGCCATCCTGTACCGCAGCAATGCGCAGTCGCGCGTGATCGAGCATGCGCTGTTCTCGTCGGGCATCGCTTACCGGGTGTACGGCGGCCTGCGCTTCTTCGAGCGCGCCGAAATCAAGCACGCCCTGGCTTACCTGCAGCTGCTGGAGAACCCGCGCAACGACGCCGCCTTCGGGCGCGTGGTGAACTTTCCCGCGCGCGGCATCGGCGCGCGCTCGCTCGAAGCACTGCAGGACGCCGCGCGCCAGTATGACTGCTCGCTCGCGGAAGCCGTGGCCTACGTGGCCGGCAAGGCCGGCAGCACGCTCGGCGCCTTCGTGCGGCTGATCGAGCAGATGCGCGCGGAGACGCGCCGCATGACGCTGCCGGAGACGGTCGAATACGTGACCAATACCAGCGGCCTGATCACCTACTACCGCGGCGAGAAAGAAGGCCAGGACCGCATCGAGAACTTGCAGGAACTGGTGACCGCGGCGCAGGCCTTCGTGACGGAGGAGGGCTACGGGCTGGACGCGCTGGCCAGCGCGATCCCGGTGGGACGCGACGGCGGGCCGGCGCTGCCGGCGCTGGCCGATGGCGACCAGGCCCAGCAGGTGCTGGACCCCGAAGCGCTGCCCGTGGTGATGACGCCGCTGGTGGCCTTCCTGACCCATGCCTCGCTCGAGGCCGGCGACAACCAGGCGCAGGCCGGCCAGGACGCGGTGCAGATGATGACCGTGCACGCGGCCAAGGGCCTCGAGTTCAACGCGGTGTTCATCACCGGGCTGGAAGAAGGCCTGTTCCCGCACGAGAACAGCGCGAACGAGGCCGACGGCCTCGAGGAAGAGCGCCGCCTGATGTATGTGGCGATCACCCGCGCCCGCCAGCGGCTCTACCTGTCATTCGCGCAGAGCCGCGTGCTGCACGGGCAGATGCGCTATCACGTGCGCTCCCGCTTCTTCGAGGAGCTGCCCGACGAAGCGCTCAAGTGGCTGACGCCGCCGGCGCAAGCCTACGGTTCGCAGCGCCGCCAGCAGAACGACGGCGGCTGGGGTCGTGACTGGTTCAAGAAGGCGGAAGACGTGCCCTACTCGGGCACCAAGCCGACCGGCGGCATGGATACCGGCAACGGCTACGCCGACTCCAAGCGCGAGGCCGGCTCCGGGCTGCGCATCGGCCAGAGCGTGTTCCACAACAAGTTCGGCGAGGGCGTGATCACGGCGCTCGAAGGCGACGGCGCGGATGCCCGCGCCAATATCAAGTTCAAGCGGCACGGCGCCAAGTGGCTGGCGCTCTCGGTGGCCAAGCTGGATCCGATAGACTGAGCGGCACCAGCAAGAAGATCCTGGCGTCGTTGCGCGGCCTTGCCTTGCCAGTCGTACTGTCCGCGGCCGCGCCCTTGCGGGGCGCGTGCACGCTGGCCGGCGCGCACCGCTGCGCAGGCGGATCACTGCGTGGTCCGGATTCCCTGCTCCGCCCTGGCCACGACCGCTTCGCTTCAATCCGATAGCGCCGCCAGGGCCTGCCCGCCTCAGTCGAGCTGGATGTTGCCGTCCTTGATGACCTTGGCCCATTCCTTCGTCTGCGCCTGCACGAACTTCGCGGCCTCGGCCGGCGTGCCGGCCACGATCTCGCCGCCCAGGCTGGCGATGCGCTCGCGGTTCTCCGGCAGGTTGATGACCTTGCGGATCGCCTCCGAGAGGCGCGCCACGATGTCCGGCGGCGTGCCCGCCGGCAGGAACACGCCGTTCCATTCATAGACTTCATAGCGCGGCACGCCGGCTTCGGTCATGGTCGGGGTGTCCGGCAGGATGGCCGTGCGCCGGGCTCCGGTCACCGCCAGCACGCGCAGCTTGCCCGCGCGCACATGCTGCAGGCCCGAGGCCGTGTTGGCGAAGAACACCGGCACCTGGCCCGCGATCACATCGGCCATGGCCGGGCCGCCTCCCTTGTAGGGCACATGCAGCAGATCCAGCTTCATGCGCTGCGCGAACAGCGCGCCGGCGAGATGCTGCGCCGAGCCGTTCCCCGACGAGGCGTAGGCGATGCTGCCAGGCTTGGCGCGGGCCATCGCCACCAGTTCCTGCGCGGATTTGGCCGGGAACTGCGGATTCACCACCAGCATATTGGGATAGAGCGCCAGCACCGAGACCGGGATGAACGACTTGGCCGGATCATAGGGCAGCCGCTTGTAAAGCGCCGGGTTGGAGGCGAACGAGGCGGCATCGAGCAGCACGGTGTAGCCGTCCGGCGCGGACTTGGCAACGATGTCCGTGCCGATCTGGCCGCCCGCGCCGGGCCGGTTGTCCACCACGATGGTTTGGCCGAGTTCCTGCCCCAGGCGGGGGGAAATCATGCGGGCCATGGTGTCGGCGCCACCGCCCGGCGCGTAGGTGACCACCAGGCGGATGGGCTTGGCGGCGGGCCAGGCCTGCGCGAGTGCAAGGCCGCTGGCGCAGGCGGCGAGCCCGAACAGGGCGGTCGCGCAAAGGCGGATGGAATTTCGCATGGGTCTCCTCGGGGTCTGTAGGTATGGGGTGGCAGCGAGGCGGGGCGCGTCAGCGGACCTCGGCGCGATAGTGGAAGTCGTCGGCGTTGCCCAGCGTCTGCCGGTACTCGACCCGCCGGCCCGCCAGGTCGAACGCCACGCGGCTGACCGCCAGCGCCGGGTGACCCTCGGGCAGGCCAAGCCGGGCGGCCTCGCGCGGGCCCAGCCGGCTAAAACGCAGGTCGTCGACCGCGCGGCCCACGGTGACGCCGTAGCGCTGCGCATACATCGGGTACAGCAGGGGCGCGAACTCGGCCGGCTTGAGCGCGGCAAGGCCGTCGAACAGCGCCGCGGGCAGCCAGATCGTCTCAAGCAGGCGGACCTTGCCTTCCCAGCCGCGCTGGCGCGTCATGCGCAGCACCTGCGTGCCGCTGGCCAGGCCGAGCTGGATGGCGACCTCGGCCGGCGCGGCCAGCGCGCGCACCGACACGATGCGCGATTCCGGGATCTCCGAGCCGGCGTCGCCGAAGCGGAAGAAGCGCGCCATGGTGGCGCCCGCGAGCGCGCCCCGCACGAAAGTGCCGCGGCCGTGCACGCGTTCGAGCAGGCCCTGGTCCACCAGCGCCTGGATGGCGGCGCGCATGGTGCCCAGCGCCACGCCGTAGTGCTCGGCCAGCGCGCTCTCCGCCGCGATGGCGGTGCCCGAGGCCCATTCGCCGGCCAGGATCCGGCCCCGCAGCGCGGTAGCGATGCGGGCCCAGCGGGGTGCCGCGAGGCTGGCGGCCGAATCGGGGGCGTCGGCTGCCGCCGGGATGGGGGAGGGGGAACCGCTTGGCATGCATGTCTCCGTGTCGGATTTCCGCGCTGGCATCGAGGCCGTCATCGGAGATCTAGTCATCTATAGGAGTAGAGCTTAGAATGGAGGCTGTGCGCTGTCAACGGGTTTGACGGCGGGACACGGCGCCAGGCGGACACCAGGCATTCCGGCCAGGCCACCCCGGCGCCATCAGCCAGCGAAACATGTTCGAGATCGATACCCATTTCCACGTGTTCTCCACCGGCGCGCCCGCGGTGGGCGGCGCACGCTACCGGCCCGCCTACGGCGCCAGCCTGGCGCAATGGCAGGCCATCGCGGCCGCGCACGGGGTGCGCGCCGGCGTGGTGGTGCAGCCAAGCTTCTTCGGCAGCGACAACAGCGAACTGGAGGCGGCGCTGGCGGCGTCGGCGGCGCTGCGCGGGGTCTGCGTGCTGGGGCCTGAAGCGTGCGCCGCGGAGCTGGCGCGGCTGCATGCGCTTGGCGTGCGCGGCCTGCGCTGGAACATGGTGGGGCGCCATGACGATGCGGGCTGGCGCGATGCGCGCTGGCCGGCTCTGCTCGAAGCCGCGCATGCGCTCGGCTGGCACCTGGAGCTGCATACCGATCCCGGCCGCCTGCCCGAAGTGCAGTCATGGCTGCCGCCGGTGCCGATTGCGCTGGTGCTGGATCACTTCGGCAAGCCTGCCGCCGGCGCGGCGCGCGATGCGCCGATGCTGGCCTGCGCGCGGCAGTGGCGCAGCCAGCGCCAGGTCTGCGTCAAACTGAGCGCGCCATACCGCGTGGCGGCGGCGGACCTGCGCGGCCTGGTGGCCGACTGGCACGATTGCCTGGGAGAGCAGGGGCTGCTATGGGGATCGGACTGGCCATGGACCAACCACGAGGCGGGGCCCGGCTACGGCGCGCTGCAGCGCATGGTGTGGGAATGGCTGGGTCCGCTGCGCGACGCGCCGGACCGCAATGCCGCGCGGCTGTTCGGCCTGCCGGCGGCGCCGGGGGCATAGCGGTGGGCAGTGCAGGCATGCGGGGCCGGGGCCCCGCATGCGTTCAGGCAGCGGCGTCCACGTTGCCGGTGGAGTTCTCGGGCACCACGTTGAAGCAGCCGCGGTAGGTCGCGTAGAACGAGCAGTACATGATCGCCAGCATCAGCAGCGAATACGGCGTGACCAGGAAGGAGAGCAGGGCCTCCGCGCCAAACGCGCCGAACACCGCCTCGAGGAAGAACGGGATCGCCACCAGCAGCACCGCGAACACCACGGCGTAGGCGAAGAACGCGCCGCGGTTGCGCCAGCACGCGGTCCAGCTGAAGAACAGCGCCTTGACCGGCGGCACGTTGTGCCACGCTGTCAGCAGCGGCGCGAACCAGAACAGCATGGCGATCGGCGTGTACAGCGCGGCGCCGATCATCAGCGCGAAGTAAAGCTGGCGCACTGCGTCGGCCGAAGGCGCCTCCTCCTTGAGCAGGATCGGCAGCAACGTGCTGATGTCGACCAGGCTGCCGGCGATCAGGCTCAGCACGAACACCAGCCCGGCGTAGATGCCGCCGAGCACCAGCAGGTTGCGGCTGGCCAGCTTGCCGTTGCCGCGGAACCCCGCTAGCAGGACGGTGGGTAGTACCCGCTTGTTCTGGATCACTTCGCGGCAGGCGGTCATGATGCCGACCGACAAGCCCGGGGTGATCACCAGCAGCGCGATGATGCCGATCAGCGGCACGAACACGGCCAGCTGCGCGGCGATGAGGTAGATGAACAGCAGCATCAGGAAGGCGAGCGGGTTCTTGCGGAACAGCCAGACACCCTGGCGGAACCAGACATAACCTTCCTTGGCGGAAACTTCCAGTAATTGCATGGCGCTCAGGTCCAGGGCAGTGCGGCGGCTTCGATGCGCCGGCGCAGGATGCGTTCGAAATGGGTCGGGTCGTGAGGCTGCAGCATGTCGGCTTCGCGCGGCAGGTAGAAGTCCCAAAGGCGCGATACCCAGAAGCGCAGCGCACCCGCGCGCAGCATGTCGCGCCAGCGCGCCGCCTCGACCGGCCCAAGCGGCCTTACCGCATGATAGGCCCGCAGCAGCGCCTGGGCACGGGCGTCGTCCAGCGTGCCGCTGGCCAGGTCGATGCACCAGTCGTTGACGGTGACGGCCAGGTCGAACAGCCACTTGTCGTTGCCGGCGAAGTAGAAGTCGAAGAAGCCGCCCAGCTTGTCGTGGCCTTGCCGGTCGACCTCGAACAGCGCATTGTCGCGGAACAGGTCGCAGTGGCAGGGGCCGCCCGGCAGCGCGGCGTAGTCGGTGCCGTGAAAAAAGGCGGCCTGGTGGGCCAGTTCCTGCTGCAGCAGCGTGCGCTGTCCGGCATCCAGGAAGGGCAGGATCTCGGCTTCGGTCTGCTGCCACCAGGGCAGGCTGCGCAGGTTGGGTTGCTGGCGCGGGTAGCTCTGGCCGGCCAGGTGCATGCGGGCCAGCATGTCGCCCACCTCGGCGCAGTGCCCTGCCGCGGGCGCCAGCTGCGAGCTGCCCGGCAAGCGCGTGACGATGGTGGCCGGCTTGCCCTTGAGCGCGCGCAGGATTTCGCCGTCGCGGCCCGGGATCGGGGCCGGCACGCGGATGCCTTGCGTGGCCAGGTGAGCCATCAGGTGCAGGTAGTAGGGCAGCTGCTCGAAAGTCAGCCGCTCGAAGATGGTCAGCACGTACTCGCGCGTGCTGCCGTCCTGTTCCATGGTCAGGAAGAAATTGCTGTTCTCGATGCCCGAGGCAATGCCGCGCAGGTCGCGCATCTTGCCCAGGTCGTAGTCAAGCAGCCAACTGGCGATCTCGTCCGGCGAGACCGTGGTGAATACGGCCATACTCTTTGTGTGAATCGAATCGGATGGCGGCGGGCGCAAAAGCCTGCGCATCGCCGCGGCATGGATGCCGGAAGCGCCGGCGCGGCCCCGCAGCGGTACTCTGGCGGGGTCGTGGGAAAGCGAAAAAAACGGAAATCGGAACCGGGTCAGGCAGCCAGCGCCGGAATCCCTGTTCAGGTTTCACGGCCCGGCTGCGATACCCACCGGCCGGATTGTGCCATCCGGCCCCGGGCAAGTCTCAGAATTGCAGCACGTTGACCGACGGCACGCGGTTCATGTCGCGGTCGCGGATCTTCGGCGAGCTGTCTTCCGGTTTGCTCATCTGGTACTTGGTGCCCACCCCGGACTTGACCTCGATATCCGTGGCCTGGCCCTTGTTGCGGTATTCCCGGATCTGCGTGCCGTCCGGCTCGTTGAGCTGGAAGCTCGGCTCGCGCGGCTTGTTGAGCTGGGTCTTGGCGGGCGGCGCAATCGGGCTGTTGTTGATCTGGTTCAGCTCTTGCTGGGTCAGGGCGCCGCCGACCTGCTCGGTGCCTTGTTGCGCAAACGCAGCGAAAGGTGCGCCGAGCGCCAGCAGTGCTGTGAATGCCAGCACCCGCGCGGATGCGGGAAACGGCTCCGGCTCTTCCGCGTTCGCGGCGGCCAGGAGGGAGGGGGAGGTCATTCAAGGCTCCTGTGCGATCCAGCAGTCAGGCATGCTGCATCGCGAATGGCGCTGCAGCCCGGCGACGCCGGGCTTTGGCAGTGTGTCAGGCTTCCATTCTAGCAATTCCTGCCCGTGCCGGGCCCCTGCGGTGACCCGCCGGGCACCCTGGCACGCGCCGTGCCGGGCGGAACCTACAGGTAGAACATTTCTTCCTTGGGCGGAATCGGGTTGTCGCCGCCGCGCTGCTCGTAGTATTCATATACCGCTTCGAGCACTTCATGCGGTTCGTCCACGATCTTCATCAGGTCGAGGTCGTGTTCGGCGATCAGGCCCATCGGCAGCAGCGTGAAGCGGAACCAGTCGAGCAGGCCCTTCCAGAAGCGGCTGCCGAACAGCACCACCGGCACCGCGCGCGACTTGCCGGTCTGCACCAGGGTCAGCACTTCGGCCAGTTCGTCGAGCGTGCCGAAGCCGCCCGGCATCACGATGAAGGCGTCGGAGTTCTTGACGAAGGTCACCTTGCGCGTGAAGAAGTGGCGAAAGCGCATGGCGATGTCCTGGTAGGGATTGCCTTGCTGCTCGTGCGGAAGCTCGATGTTCAGTCCGACGCTGGCCGATTTGCCGGCATGGGCGCCCTTGTTGGCCGCCTCCATGATGCCGGGGCCGCCGCCCGAGATCACCGCGAAGCCGGCGTCCGAGAACAGGCGCGCGATCTCGATGGTGCGCTGGTAGTAGGGCGAGTCCTCGCGCAGGCGTGCGCTGCCATAGATCGACACGGCCGGGCGGATCTCCGAGAGGTACTCGGTCGCCTCGATGAACTCTGCCATAATCGTGAACATTTGCCACGAGGCGCGCGCCTTCTTTGCCGTTGCGCGATCTTCGTCGGCCAGCGCGCGCAGGCTGGGAATCATCTTGCGCGGGTTGGCGCGAATGCCGGCGGCAGCGGGAGCGGTATCGCCCGGGCCATCGGAAGCGGCGCTGACCGTCACGTTCACGTCCATATCGGCCGCAGTGGTAATGCTGCCTTGCGCGGCCTGCTTCAGGGCCGCAGCCGGGTCTGCGGCGTCGGCCGCGCCGGTGCTGGGAGCGGCATTCGCACCGCCTGCGGCGGCACCAGTCAATTTTGAGTCCATGGGAATGTCGGATAGTCCAAAAACACTCTTGCTCGTCGATGGGTCGAGCTATCTGTATCGCGCGTATCACGCCCTGCCGGACCTGAGGAACGCGGAAGGGCTGCCCACAGGGGCAATCTACGGCATGATCAATATGCTGCGCAAGCTGCGCAACGATTTCCCGGCAGAGTATAGCGCCTGCGTGTTCGACGCCAAGGGCAAGACCTTCCGCGACGACCTTTATCCCGCCTACAAGGAGCATCGCCCGTCGATGCCCGAGGACCTGGCCAGGCAGATCGAGCCGATCCACGCCGCGGTGCGCGCGCTGGGCTGGCCGATCGTGGTGGTGGAGGGCGTAGAGGCCGACGACGTGATCGGCACGCTGGCGCGGGAGGCTACCGCGCAGGGCATGCGCACGGTGGTTTCCACCGGGGACAAGGACCTCGCCCAGCTGGTGGACGAGCATGTCACGCTGGTCAACACCATGAGCGGCGAGATCCTGGACCCGCCGGGCGTGGTGGCCAAGTTCGGCGTGCCGCCGCAGCGCATCGTCGACTATCTCTCGCTGATCGGCGACGCCGTGGACAATGTGCCCGGCGTGCCCAAGGTGGGTCCCAAGACCGCTGTCAAATGGCTGGCCGAGTACGGCACGCTCGACGACATCATGGCCAATGCCGCAGGCATCAAGGGCGTGGTGGGCGAGAACCTGCGCAATACGCTGGAATGGCTGCCCAAGGCGCGCGAGCTGGTGACGGTCAAGCTTGACTGCGACCTGAAGAGCGCGTTGTCCGATTTCCACCAGCTCAAGGATGCGGGCGAGGACAAGGACAAGCTGGTCGAGTTCTTCGGGCGCTACGGCTTCAAGACCTGGCTGCGCGAAGCCGCCGGCGAGAGCCTGCCCAATCCACGGGCCCAGGCG